>NZ_WAAS01000030.1:0-43116 GCF_008806585.1 Micromonospora sp. AMSO12t | reverse complement strand
CGTTACCTCCGTCCGTTCACCCCTCCGCTCCCCGGGCGGGCCGCCGGCTGTCGGGCACGTGCCGCGGGCGCGGCGGTGTTGCTACCGTTTCCTCCCGCCGCCGCCGACCGGTCGCCCGCCCGGGTGCCGGCGCGGCGCGGCGGGAGGGAGCAGCCGTGGCGGCAGGAGAAGGCGCGGCGCGGCCGGTGGCCGGGCCAGCCCGGTTCGTCGTCGGCGTCGACTTCGGCACCCTCTCCGGCCGGGCGGTCGTGGTCGACGTCGCCGACGGCGCCGTGCGGGGCGAGGCCGTCCACCCGTACCGGCACGGGGTGATCAGCGAGCGGCTGCCCGACGGCACGCCGCTGCCACCCGACTGGGCGTTGCAGCACCCCGACGACCACCGCGAGGTGCTCCGCGTCGCGGTGCCCGCCGCGCTGCGCGCCGCCGGGATCCGGCCCGGGAACGTGTGCGGCATCGGCGTCGACGCCACCTCCTGCACGATGCTGCCCGCCCTCGCCGACGGCACCCCGCTCTGCGAGCTGCCCGACCTGGGCGGCCGGCCGCACGCGTACCCGAAGCTGTGGAAGCACCACGCGGCCCAGCGGCAGGCCGCCCGGATCAACGACGTCGCCGCCGCACGCGGCGAGCGCTGGCTGCCCCGCTACGGCGGCCGGGTCTCCGCCGAGTGGCAGCTCGCCAAGGCGCTGGAGGTGCTGGAGGAGGACCCGGCGGTCTTCGACCGGGCGGAGCGCTTCATCGAGACCACGGACTGGCTCGTCTGGCAGCTCTGCGGCCGGGAGACCCGCAACGTCTCCGCCGCCGGCTACAAGGGGCTGCGGCAGGACGGGCGGTACCCGTCGGCGGAGTTCCTGCGCGCCCTGCACCCCCGCCTCGACGGCCTGCTGCCGCGCGTCGACGGTCCGCTCGTGCCCGTGGGCGCCCGGGCCGGCGGGCTCACCGCCGGGGCCGCCGCGTGGACCGGGCTGCCGGTCGGGATCGCCGTCGCGGCGGGCGCCATCGACGCGCACGTCACCGCCGCGGCGGCCCGCGCCGTCGAGCCCGGCCGGATGCTCGCGGTACTCGGCACCTCCACCTGCCTGATCATGAACGCGGCGGCGTACCGCGAGGTGCCCGGCGTCTGCGGCGTGGTCGACGGGGGCGTCACCACCGGGGCCTGGGGCTACGAGGCGGGACAGAGCGGGGTCGGCGACATCTTCGCCTGGTACGCCCGCACCGCCCTGCCGGCCGGCTACGCCGACGAGGCGCGCCGCCGTGGGCTCAGCCCGTACGAGCTGCTGGACACCCTGGCCGCCGACCAGCCGGTGGGCGGGCACGGGCTGCTGGCGCTGGACTGGCACAGCGGCAACCGCTCGGTGCTGATGGACCACGAGCTGAGCGGCGTGCTGGTCGGGCTGACCCTGGCCACCCGCCCCGAGGAGATCTGGCGGGCGCTGCTGGAGGCCACCGCCTTCGGCGCCCGGACCGTCGTCGACGCGTTCACCGCCG
The DNA here is from genome assembly GCF_008806585.1 of Micromonospora sp. AMSO12t. Taxonomy (NCBI): domain Bacteria; kingdom Bacillati; phylum Actinomycetota; class Actinomycetes; order Micromonosporales; family Micromonosporaceae; genus Micromonospora; species Micromonospora sp. AMSO12t. Next base: position 41,631 of record NZ_WAAS01000030.1, on the reverse strand, counting down.
CCGGGGTGGCCGTCGACGAGCTGACCGTGGCCGGCGGGCTGACCGGCAACCGGCTGCTGCTGCGGATCTACGCCGACGTGCTCGGCCGGCCGCTGCACGTGCTGGACTCCGCCCACCCGGCGGCGCTGGGCGCGGCCATCCACGCGGCGGTCGCCGCCGGGGCGTACCCGGACGTGCCGGCCGCCTCGGCGGCGATGGGCGCCGGCCGGCGCGAGACCTGGCACCCCGACCCGGCCCGGGCGGCGGCCTACGACGACCTGTACGCCGAGTACCGCGCCCTGCACGACCACTTCGGCCGGGGCGGCACCGACGTCCTGCACCGCCTCCGCACCCTCCGCCACCGCGCGAGGACAGGACCCTGATCTCGGCGACACCGTGACGCGTCAGCCGTGGGAACCACGGCTCGAGCGGATTGCGTCGTGCTGCTGTTCGACCATGCCCGTCCTGGCTGCGAGGACGCCATGGGGGCGCTTCCTTCTCCTGGTTGGATCGAAGGGGTCGAGGTTCGAGTCCCCGAGTGGCTGAGCCTGTCCGCTATTCGGCGCCGGCGATGGTGGCGCCGCTGACGGTGTCCACATACCACCGCTGGTACTGCTCCAGCGGCCATCCGCGTTGCCGGACGAGCCAGTCGAAGTTGCGGACGTCCTGGGCCAGCCAGAGGATGTCGGCCACCTGTTCGACGTCCAGGTCAGGGCGGAGGGCTCCCGTGCCGACGAGTTCCGCGGCGAACATGGCCATGCCGCGGCGGCGCTCTTCGATGTTCTTGCGCCAGATCGCGGCGGCGTCCGGATCGGCTGTGGCCGCTGCGGCCAACGCGAGCATCACCTGGGCCTGCCGGGCGTTCACCTCGACCAGATGGCGGGCGTAGCGGGCGAGCTTGGCGCGGGGATCGGCGAGCGCGCGGATCTCGGCGACGAAGGGCCGGTCCGGCAGGGCCACCGGTTCGTCGTCACCGGCCAGGGTGACGTCAACCAGATGGGAGAGCAGTTGCCGCTTGCTGCCGAACACCGCGTAGAGCGTCTGGACCGCGACGCCGGCTTCCGCGGCGACGACGGTCAGCGGCGTGGCCGCGTAGCCGGGGTCGACGAACAACCGACCAGCCGCTTCGAGGATCGCCCGCCGGGTCTGTCGGGATTGCTCCTGCCGCCGGGAAGAGTCATAGCGTCTCTTGACAACCACTGGTCAAGTGTAGTGCTCTATTCGATAGATTCCGACTCTATCGAAAGGAGCGGCCATGCCGTTCGGTGTGTTGCAGGAGATGCCCGGCGTCAGCGAGGCGGAGTACCAGCAGGTGGAGCGACACCTCGGACCGGACCGGCCGCCGGGACTCGTCGCCCATGTCGCCGGTCCGACCGAGGGTGGCTGGCGGATCATCAACATCTGGCAGGACGAAGCCGCGTTCCGTCGGTTCCAGTCCGAACGGCTGGTTCGGGCCGCAGGCTTGGCGGCGCAGGAGGACGGCTTCGACCCGACGAAGGCGGCCAGCTTCCGATCGCTGAGCGTCGACGGTGCCGAGATGCCGTTCTGATGGCCGACGCCGCCACCTTGCGGTCCCACAACACCGCTTTCTGGACGGGAGCGGCGGCTGGCTGGATTCGGCACGCCGATCGGCAGGACGAGATCGGCCGGCCGCTGGGAGCGCCGGCCATGGAGCGAATGGCCGCGCGGCCCGCCGAACACATCCTTGATGTGGGCTGCGGCTGCGGTGGCACCACGGCCGAACTCGCCGCGGCGGTCGGCGAGACCGGCGCGGCGGTTGGTATCGACATCGCCGAGGCGATGGTGACCGCCGCCCGGCAACGGTTCCCCACGGACCGGTACCCGGGTATCCGGTTCCACGCGGCCGACATCGAGACCCTCGATGTCGTGCCGGGGGCACCGTTCGACGCGGCGTACTCGCGAATGGCCCTGATGCTGTTGGCGGATCCGGTCGCGGGCTGCACCACGATCCGGCGGTCCCTGCGCCCGGGAGGGCGCCTCGCCGCGACCGTCTTTCGCGACGGCAGCGTCAACCCGTGGATGTCCGCGGCGTTGCTCGGCGCAGCACCGCACCTCGGGCCGTTACCACCGCTGCCGGTGGGTGACGAGCCCGGTCCGTTCTCCTTCGTCGACCCGGCGCGGCTCGTCCGCGTCCTCACCATCGCCGGTTTGACCGCCGTCACGATCACGCCGTGTGACGTCGTCATGAATGCTCCGGACGACGCCGATGCGGTGGCCGAGTGGCTGATCGAGGTCGGCCCCGCCGGTGCCGCGTACCGGGCGGCTCCGCTGGCTGGGCAGGTTTCGGCCCGGGCGGGGGCGGCCCGGCTGCTCGACCGGTTTCGTGAACCTGGGGTCGGCTACCGACTACCCGCCGGCCTCTGGCTCGTCACCGCGATCGCCGCCAAGGCTGACAAGCCGTCCGCCCCGGCCCCGCCGCCGGTCGCCCACCACCGACAACCATGTCAGGACGAGAACCGATGAGATCGATCCGAATGCTCGCGCCGACCCTCTGTCTCGTGTTCGCCCTGACGGCTTGTGCCGACGGCGGCGCGCCCGAGCCCTCCGGGGCCACGGCGGGCACCCCCGCAGCAGCCGACGCCGCGTCCAGCGCGATCGGATCCGCTCCGGCCGGTGGCGCGACGCCGGTGTCGGCGAAGGAGGTGTGTGCCTACCTGGACGGCCAGTTGCCGACGCTGAGGGGGATCGGCTCCGAGACGGGCACGATGGCCAACCTCACCGTGAACCTCTACTCCTGGTACGAGAAGCAGGGCGCCGTGCCGACCGGCCGTCAGATCGACGACCAGACCCGGCAGGAATGCCCGGCGACCCGGATCAAGGTGCTCGAACTCGCCGGCATGGAGAGCTTCGAGCGGCTGTAGCCGCCGATGACCGCCGGCCAGGTGTCCTGGACGAACTACCGCCACGACGACGTGGTGCATCCCGGCGACATCACCGATGCGACGAACGGTGCGACCGAGTTCATCGACGTACCCCTCGGACAGGGGGCGGTGCCGGGGTCACCGGCGCCGCCCCCATCCTGCTTCCAACCGGGTTCCGGCCGTTGCGCCACCGATCACCGGGGCGCTTGTCGATGCCGACGTCATCGCTGTCCCCAGGGGGTGGGGTGCTGCGACGATCGCCGGAACCCGAGGGTGGCCGGCGGCGGCGTCGCGGTGGGTGGCGCTCAGCCGAGGTCGACGGCCGGGTAGAGGGGGAAGCCGCTCAGCAGGTCGCTGGCCTGCTTGCTGATCCGGTCGGCGACGGCCGGGTCGAGGACGTACTTGGCCTTGGACGGGGTGCCGTCCGGGTTGGCGCCCGGCTTGGTCTGGCTGAGCACGGTGTGGATCAGCTCGGCCGTCTCGTCCATCTGCGCGGCGCCCAGGCCCCGGCTGGTCAGCGCCGGGGTGCCGATCCGGATGCCGGAGGTGTACCAGGCGCCGTTCGGGTCCTGCGGGACGGAGTTGCGGTTGGTGACGATGCCCGAGTCGAGCAGCGCCTGCTCGGCCTGCCTGCCGGTCAGCCCGTAGCCGGAGACGTCGATCAGCACCAGGTGGTTGTCGGTGCCGCCGGTGACCAGCTTGCCGCCGCGACGCAGCAGCCCCTCGGCGAGCGCCTGCGCGTTGTCGACGATCCGCTGCGCGTAGTCGGCGAAGTCGGGGCGGCGGGCCTCGGCGAGGGCGACGGCCTTGGCGGCCATCACGTGCGGCAGCGGGCCGCCGAGCACCATCGGGCAGCCCCGGTCGACCTGGTCGGCCAGCTCGGGCTGGCAGAGCACCATGCCGCCGCGCGGGCCGCGCAGCGACTTGTGCGTGGTGGTGGTGACGATGTGCGCGTGCGGCACCGGGTCGAAGTCGCCGGTGAAGACCTTCCCGGCGACCAGGCCGGCGAAGTGCGCCATGTCGACCATGAAGGTGGCGCCGACCGAGTCGGCGATCTCCCGCATGATCCGGAAGTTGACCTTCCGCGGGTACGCCGAGTAGCCGGCGACCAGGATCAGCGGCTTGAACTCGCGGGCCGCCTCGGCGACCTTGTCGTAGTCCACGAGGCCGGTGACCGGGTCGGTGCCGTAGCTGCGCTGGTCGAACATCTTGCCGGAGATGTTCGGCCGGAACCCGTGGGTGAGGTGGCCACCGGCGTCCAGCGACATGCCGAGCATCCGCTGGTTGCCCAGCTCCCGGCGCAGCGCGAACCAGTCCGCCTCGGTCAGGTCGTTGACCTGCCGCACCTGGGCCTTCTTCAGCGCCGGCGACTCCACCCGGTCGGCCAGGATCGCCCAGAACGCCACCAGGTTGGCGTCGATGCCGGAGTGCGGCTGCACGTACGCGTGGGCGGCGCCGAACAGCTCCCGGGCGTGCTCGGCGGCGAGCGCCTCGACGGTGTCGACGTTCTGGCAGCCCGCGTAGAAGCGGCGCCCGACGGTGCCCTCGGCGTACTTGTCGCTGAACCAGTTGCCCATGGTCAGCAGGGTCGCGGGGGAGGCGTAGTTCTCGCTGGCGATGAGTTTGAGCGACTCGCGCTGGTCGGCGAGCTCGGCGCCGATGGCGTCGGCCACCCGGGGCTCGACGGCGCGGATCACCTCGAGGGCGCTGCGGAAGGCGGTGGATTCGGCGTTCAGCGACGACATGCGACCTCCAGTGACGTGCGGAAGGCCCAGGCGCTCGGCATGCGTCCTCATGACGGGACCGCTTCCCGATGGTTCTCCATCCCAACGCGCCAGTCACGGCCCGCGCCGATCCTACCGGGTCGACCTCGGCGGTTCCCGGCCCACCTCGCCCCGGCGGCGGGTCCCCGGCGAGGTGGGCGGGTGCGGACGTGGGGGTTGGGCGGCCCGGACCGGGGCACAGCACATCCGGGACGGCCTCGGGTGCGCGGGCCGCCCGCCGACGAGGGGAGTGACGAGCAGATGACCACATCGGGCACGGACCGGCCGTTCGCCGTGGTGACCGGCGCGTCCAGCGGCATCGGGTACGAGCTGGCGGTCCAGTTCGTCGAGCACGGGTACGACCTGGTGGTCGCCGCCGAGGACGACGGGATCGGCACCGTGGCGGAGCGGCTGCGGCGCGACGGGGGGCCGCGGGTGGATCCCGTCCGGGTGGACCTGACCCGCGCCGAGGGGGTCGAGGAGCTGGCGGCGGCGGTGGCCGCGGCCGGCCGCCCGGTCGACGCGCTGGCGCTCAACGCCGGGCGGGGCGCCGGTGGGGAGTTCGTCGGGGGCACCACGCTCGCGGACGAGCTGGCCGTCGTCGACCTGAACGTGCGCTCGACGGTGCACCTGGCCAAGCTGCTGCTGCCCGCCATGGTGCGGCGCGGCGCCGGGCGGGTCCTGTTCACCTCGTCGATCGCCGCCACCATGCCGGGACCCTTCCAGGCCGTCTACAACGCGTCGAAGTCGTTCGTGCAGTCCTTCGCGGAGGCGCTGCGCAACGAGCTGAAGGACACCGGGGTGACGGTGACCTCGCTGATGCCGGGGCCGACGGACACGGAGTTCTTCGACCGTGCCGAGATGGCGGACACCCGGGTCGGCTCGGGACGCAAGGACGACCCGCGCACCGTGGCCGAGCAGGGCTTCGCGGCGATGCTGCGGGGCGACCAGACGGTGACCGCGGGTTCGCTGCTCAACAAGGTGCAGACCGCCGCCGGCAAGATCGTCCCGGACAAGCTCAAGGCGGCGCAGCACCGCAGGATGGCCGAGCCGGGCTCCGGCAGCTGACCCCTTGCGGGGCCCGGCGGCGGGTCGTGCGGCCCGCCGCCGGCACGGGGGCCTCGCGGCCGGGCGCGCCGCTGCCTAGGATCAGCGGCATGGCGGGGGAGGACGGCGAGGGCGGCAGCCTGCTCGCCATCAGCGACCTGCACGTCGGTCACCGGGACAACCGGGAGGTGGTCGAGGGGCTGCGCCCCACGTCGCCGCAGGACTGGCTGCTGGTCGCCGGGGACGTGGGCGACACCGTGGCCGACGTGGAGTGGGCCCTCGGCCTGCTCAGCCGCCGCTTCGCGAAGGTCGTCTGGGCGCCGGGCAACCACGAGCTGTGGACGCCGCCCGCCGACCCGGTGGCGCTGCGCGGGGCCGCGCGCTACGCGTACCTGGTCGACGCCTGCCGGCGACTGGGCGTGCTGACCCCGGAGGACCCGTACCCGGTGTGGCGGGGGGTGGGCGGCCCGGTGCTGGTGGCGCCGCTGTTCCTGCTCTACGACCACAGCTGGCGCCCGGACGGGTTCGACACCCCCGAGGCGGCGCTGGAGGAGGCGTACCGGACGGGGATCGTGTGCACGGACGAGTTCCTGCTGCACCCCGACCCGTACCCGAGCCGGTCGGCGTGGTGCGCCGCCCGCGTCGCCGAGGCCGCGCGTCGGCTCGCCGAACGGGAGCCGGGGCTGCCGACGGTGCTGGTCAACCACTGGCCGCTGCTGCGCGAGCCGACCCGGGTGCTGCGCTACCCGATCTTCGCCCAGTGGTGCGGCACCGAGTCCACCGCCGACTGGCACCTGCGCTTCGACGCCGCCGCGGTGGTCTACGGCCATTTGCACATTCCCCGTACCACCTGGCACGACGGGGTGCGCTTCGAGGAGGTCTCGGTGGGCTACCCGCGGGAGTGGCGGCCCCGGGCCGCGCCCCCGGCGCTGCGGCGGATCCTGCCCGCGCCCCCGGCGTGACGACGGGCCCCGGCGCACCGGGGCCCGTGGAGGTTCGTCCGCTCAGGCCGTCACGGCGTCCAGCGACTTCTTGATCGCCTTCGGGTCGGTCGGCTTGCGCGGCGCGTCCGCGCGCAGCGCGATCATCCGCTCGCCGATCTCCTGGAGCTGCTTACGGCCGAGGGCCTCGCGCACCTTCGGGAACCACTCCTGCTCCTCCTCCTCGACGTGGTGCAGGACGTTCTCGATCAGCACCGTGGTCTTGGCGTTGAAGCGCTCGTCGCCGGCGTCCATGGTGAACAGCTCGGCGCAGAGCACGTCGGCGACGTGGTGCTCCTCGTACGACTCGAGGATGTCGTCCTCCAGGTCGGGCAGGAGCTTGCGGACCTCCGGGTACATCACCTCGTTCTCGAGGTAGGTGTGGACCGTGAGGGCTTCCAGGATCTCGTTCACCAGCTTCTGCCGCCGCGCCGCCGGACCCTCCTCGGCATCCTGGAACGCCTTGAACAGGCGGCGCATCTCCTTGTGGTCCTCTTTCAACAGGACGATGGCATCGGTGGACACCGTTGACCTCCTCGCTCGGCTGACGACTTCTCCCGTACCCCCGGGGTGAGCAGCCAAAACGGGCAGGGCCCGGCGGTGAACCGCCGGGCCCTGCCACTGTCGTGCCGTGGTGTCAGCGCACCACGTTGTACGCGTTGACCATGCCGAAGCCGTAGAAGCCGTTGCGCTTGCCGCCGGAGCAGTTCGCGTCGTAGGCGTTCGGGCCGGCCGCGATCAGCGGCACCGGGTTGTAGACGCCGCCGGGGCACGAGATCGCCTCGGCGGTGTTGCCCAGGAAGGCCGACAGCTGACCGGGCGCCATGCCCGGGTGCGCCGAGACCGCCAGGGCGGCCACGCCGGCGGCGTGCGGCGAGGACATCGAGGTGCCCTGCTTGTAACCCCAGCCGTTGGTCTTCGTGGTGGTGTTGTAGGTGGTGGACAGGATGCCGTCGGAGGAGGTCGAGCTGACCCCCCGGGTACGGAAGCGGGTGTCGCCACCCGGCGCCGTCACCTCGACCACGCCCTGGCCGTAGGAGGAGTAGTAGCTCTTCTGCCCGGTCGGGCCGACCGCCGACACGGTCACCACGCCCGGCGCCTCGCCCGGCAGGATGAGGCAGGAGTTGGTGAGGTTCGCGCGCTCCTCGGGCGTCCCGTTGTTCGGGCTGCCCGTGTCAGTGATCTTGTGGGCGAGGTCCCAGTTGCTGTTACCCGCGGACGCCACGTGCAGCACGCCCTTGCCCTGCGAGTAACGCAGGGCCCGCTGGACCGCCTTCCACACCGGACGCTGGCGCGCGTCGTTGCGGCAGTTGAGCTGCCACGGGTCGATGTAGTAGCTGTTGTTGGTCACCTGCATGCCCTGCTCGGCGGCCCACATGAACCCGCAGACCGCGGCCTCCGGGAAGATGTAGCCGTCGTCGTTGACCACCTTGACGGCGGCCACCTTGACGCCCGGGGCGACCCCGGTCACGCCGACGCCGTTGACGGCGGCGGCGATGGTGCCGGCCACGTGGGTGCCGTGGTCGGAGGTGGTCGGGTTCCAGGCGGCCTCGGTGGTGTCGGTGACGCCACCGATGCAGGACGTGCTCTTGTTCTTCGCGATCTGGGTGGCCAGATCGGGGTGGCTGGACGAGATGCCGCTGTCCAGCACGCCCACCACCACGTCGGCGCGGCCGGCGTTGACGGCGTGGGCCTGCGGGACGTCGATCATCGGCATGTCCCACTGCTGACCGAAGAGGGGCTCCTTGGTCGGGTCGGCGGTCGTGTTGGCCGCCTCGGCCGCGGAGACCTCCAGGGTCTCGCCCTCGTCGAGGGCGCTGCCCAGACCGGCCGTGGACGCCACCGAGTCGACGCCCGCGCCCGCCACGTCCGTGACGAAGTCGGGGTTTGTCGACCGGACGACGAGCACGCCGATCTGGTCGTAGCTGGCCACCACGGTGCCGTTGGCGGCGGCCACGCGGGCGGCCGCCTTGTCGGTCTTGTCACCCTGCGGGGCGAGCACCAGGAACGTGGTGTCCGGGCCGGCGGCCGACGCCGCCGGGGCCACCCCGCCGGCGACGGCGAGGCCGACGCCGAGCGTCACGGCGGACGCGGCAGCCAGTGTCTTGCGACGGAGGTTCTTCACACAGACTCCCAGGGGCTGTTTCCAGCCGGGGTACGCCCCCTGGCGGGGAGCGGCCGGCGGGAGGCGGGCGGGATGCCTGCCTCCGCAACCACCAGCGTCGCGCCGTGAGCTGGCGTTACACGCCTACGCGGGTCCGGACGAAAGGTGTCAGACGGTCGCCAGGGTGTGGGGAATCTCGTCGAGCAGCTCCCGGGCGAGGAACCCGATCCGGCCGAACCGGGGGACCAGCCGCTGCCCGCTGACCGCGTGGGCGAACGCCGCCCAGCACGCGGCCTGTGCCGGCTGCGCGCCCCGCGACAGCAGCCCGGCCAGCAGCCCGGCGCGGACGTCCCCGCTGCCGGAGGTGCCCAGGCCGGCGTCGCCGCTCTCCTCCCGCCAGCTCCGGCCGTCGGGGGTGGCGATGTGGCCGTAGAGCGACACCACCGCGTCGTACCGGCGGGCCAGCTCCGTCGCCTCGGCGTCGAGGTCGTCGCCGGGCTCCCGGTCGAGCAGGTGCCGGGCCTCGGTGAGGTTGGGGGTGAGCACCACCGGCCGCCCGGACCCGACCAGCAGGTCCGGGGCGTGGCTGAGCGCCCCCAGGGCGTACGCGTCGAGCACCAGCGACGTCTCCGGACCGGCCGCGTCGAGCACCAGGCGCAGCAGGCGGCCGGTCTCGTCGATGTCCTTGAGGCCGGGGCCGACGGCCACCACGTCCGCCTCCGCCACCAGTTCGCCCAGCAGCTCGCCGGGCTGCCCCGCGACCGCCCCGTCGGTGGTCTCCGGCAGCCCCACCACCAGCGCCTCGGGCACCTGGATGCTCAGCGCGGCGGCGGTGGACTCGGCGGCGGCGAGCTGGAGCACACCGGCCCCGGCCCGCAGCGCGGCCACCCCGGCGAGCAGCACCGCGCCGGGGGTGAAGCGCGAGCCGCCGACCACCAGCACCGTGCCCCGGGCCTCCTTGCCGCCGGTCGGCACGGGCAGCGTCCAGTCCCGCAGCAGGCCGGGGGTGATCACCCGGGTGTCAGACCGGTTCGGCATGGACCTCGTCCTCCCTGGTCTGCCGGGCGCCCTGCTCGTGCAGGTGACCGACGTCGTTGAACACGTCCGGGGTCAGCCGGCCGTCGGCGCCGGCGGACCACCCGGTGATCGAGCAGTTGGCGATGACGTGTTCGCGGGTCAACGCCATCAGCTCCGTCTCGGTGAGCCCCTCCACCAGGTAACGGGTCAGGAAGACCAGGGCGTCGTGGCCGAACAGCAGCACGCGCCGGTCCTCGTGGTCGCGGCGCAGGTCGCCCAGGAGGGCACGCAGGCGCAGCGCCACGTCGGTCCAGGACTCCCCGCCCGGCGGCCGGTAGTAGAACTTGCCGAGTCGGTCGCGGCGCGCGGCCTCCTCCGGGTGCCGCCGGCGCACCCCCTGCCCGGTCAGGCCGTCCAGGATGCCCAGCTCCCGGTCGCGCAACCGTTCGTCGCGGGTGAGCGGGATCCCGGTGCCGGCCAGGGCCAGCTCGGCGGTCCGCACCGCCCGCAGGTACGGCGACACCACCGCCACGTCGGGCCGGTGGGCCTCGGGCAGCCCGGCCAGCCACCGCGCGGTGGCCCGCGCCTGCTCCTCCCCGGTGGGGCTCAGCGGCACGTCCGCGTCCCGGTGGGTCAGGTCGATCAGCTCGGCGCCGGACGCCTCGGCCGCCGTGGCCGCCACGTTCGCCGTGCTCTCGCCGTGCCGGACGATCCAGAGCGTCGCCAGTTCCGCCATGCGGCAACCCCTACCCGCAAGCCCGCCCGGGGTAACCGCGCCAGCCCGCCGGGCGGGACCGTGTGCGCCGCCCCGGCCGGGTCCGCGTTGCCGCGGGGGCCCTCCGTCGTCCACCCGCCGTTCAACCCCGCTGGGCGGGGCGGGCGACCCCGCGGGCCTCCCGCCGGAGCTCCTCCAGCCGGTCCGCCAGCTCCCGTGGCCGGCTCAGGGCCACCGGGTGCCCACCGTCCATCTCGTCCGGGGCGATGCCCAGCCGCTCGGACACCAGCCCGCGCAGGAAGTCGATCGGGAAGAAGCGGTCGCCCCGGCAGAGCAGCGCCCGGGTCGGCACGTCCGGCCAGGCGGCGAGCGGCCAGGGCTTCTCGAACGGCGTGCCGGACTGGTCCCGGGCGTGCGCCGTGGCCTCCTCGACGAGCCGGGGCGGCAGCTCGTGGAAGAAGACGACGTTCGGGTCCTCGTCCTGCTCCGGCGTCCAGCCCTCGCGTTCCGCCTGGATCCGCCTGGCCTGCGCGTAGCCGGTGTTGCCCCACCACTCGGCCGGCGACTCGCCGGGGGCGGGCACCATCGGGGTCAGCAGCACGAGCAGGTCCGCGTGGACCCGGTCGCACAGCAGCGGACCGGTGAACGCGCCGAACGACTGGGCCACGACGACCAGGTCCGTGCGGTCCCCGATGGCCTGGACGGCGGCGTCGGCGTATTCCGCCAGCCCCGCCGAGTCGTCGGCGCACGGCAGGTCGACCGCCACCACGTCGTGCCCCCGGTCCCGCAACTGCTCGGCCAGCAGGTGCCAGTACCAGGGCCCGCTGCCCGCGGGGGGAATCAGCACGTACGTCGCCGTCGTCAGTGGTCCGTCAGGCTCGCCCACGATCTCTCTCCCCGTGCCGGTCACCGATGGTTGACGAACCGTAACCCACCGGTACGACGGCCGACGGCCGACGGAGCCGTCCACTGGCGTCCCGTTCCGGCCCGACCCGGCCGGCCGGGGGCGGTGCGCCCGGCGCCCGGGGCGTGATCGGGGCCGGGTCGGGTAAGCGCTGCCTCCACCGATCACCGAGACGGGGAGGTGCGCCGTGGCCACCATGGTCAGGGAGCCGGCGAGCCCGGTGAAGGACCAGAACTACGACCTGATCCACGCGCTGCAGATGTCGTTGCAGCACATCTGGCAGCTGGAGAACTACGTCGCCGACGCCGACGCGCGGGGCGACACGGAACTGGCCACCTGGTTCCGGAAGATCCAGGAGAACAACCGCAAGGCGGGCGAACAGGGCAAGAAGATGCTCCTGGCACGCCTCCAGGAGGAGATGAGCTGAGTTCGACCGCCGGCGGCCGGGCGGCCGGAGACTGCCCGCCCGGCCGCCGCGCGGACGGCCGCCCGGAGCGCGCCATCTCGTGCCGGCAGCCGGCCGAGGTGTCGGCACGCAGGGCCGTGCCGGGATGTGCCGGCCGAGGTGTCGGCGCGCGGGCCCGTGCCGGCCGGCCGGGCGGGTTACGGTGTCAGGCGTGGCGACGCCGGCCGAGGAGATCCAGGTGGGGGAGCGGCTGGTGCGCGTCTCCAGCCCCGACAAGCCGTACTTCCCGGAACTCGGGCTGACCAAGCGGGACGTGGTGTCCTACTTCCTCGCCGTCGGCGACGGCGTCCTGCGCGCCCTGCGGGACCGCCCGACCATGCTTGAGCGGTGGCCGCGCGGCGTGTTCGAGGGGGCGAAGATCGGCACCCGGCAGGACAACCGGGGCGACGCCTTCTATCAGAAGCGGCTGCCGGCGGGAGCGCCCGAGTGGGTCCGCACCGCCCACATCACCTTCCCGAGCGGGCGTACGGCCGACGAGGTCGCGCCGAGCGAGCTGGCGGTGGTGATCTGGGCGGCCAACCTCGGCACACTGCGGTTCCACCCGTGGCCGGTCTCCGCCGCCGACGTGGAGCGGCCCGACCAGCTGCGCATCGACCTGGACCCGATGCCGGGGGTGGGCTTCGACCAGGTGGTGCCCGTGGCCCACGAGGTGCACGCGTTCCTGACCGAGCTGGGGTTGACCGGCTACCCGAAGACCACCGGCGGGCGGGGCCTGCACGTCTACCTCTCCCTCGAGCCCCGGTGGAGCTTCGGCGACTGCCGGCGGGCGGTGCTGGCGCTGGGCCGGGAGATGCAACGCCGGCTGCCGGAGCTGGTCACCACCACGTGGTGGCGGGAGCAGCGGGACCGGCCGGTCTTCGTCGACTACAACCAGATGTCCCGGGACCACACGATGGCCTCGGCGTACTCGATCCGTCCCACCCCGCAGGCGCTGGTCTCCGCGCCGCTGGACTGGTCGGAGCTGGACGACGCCCGGCCGGAGGACTTCGCCGTGACCACGATGCCCGCCCGGTTCGCCGAGCGCGGCGACCCGCACGCCGGCCTCGACGACCGGCGGTTCTCCCTGGAACCGCTGCTGGAGCTGGCCGACCGGGAGGGGCTGGAGGCCCCACCGGAGCGCTGAGCGGGCAGACCGCTGCGCCCGTTCACTCCCACGGGCTGCGTTCGCCGTCGAACTCCTCGAAGACCAGCCAGGTGCGGGTGGAGAGCACGCCGGCGATGCTCTGCACCCGGCCCAGCACCACGTCGCGCAGGGTGGCGTTGTCCGGCGCCCGGACCAGGGCCAGCACGTCGTGGTCGCCGCCGAGCAGGGCGGCGTGCTCGATGTAGCGGACCCGGGCCAGCTCCGCCGACACCTCCCGCCAGGTGTTCTGTTCGATCTTCAACGCGATGTACGCCGAGGTGCCCAGCCCCGCCGCCTCGGGCGCGACCTGGGCCCGGAAACCGGTGATCACCCCGTCGCGCAGCAGCCGCTCGACCCGGGCGTACGCGTTGGTGCGGGAGATGTGGATGCGCTCGGCGAGCGTACGCACCGACGTGCGGCCGTCGCGGACCAGCTCGTCGAGGATCCGCCGGTCGACGTCGTCCAACGGTCGCGCCGAACGTCCCGTTCCGGCCACCGGCTCCGCTGCGCCCCCGGACTCCTGGCTCATCTCGCCGCCTGTCCCATGCCATCCGTCCCGCGTTTGTCCTGGATCTTGAGTCAATCATCCGACAGCAGGAGCATAGGCCCACCACACGTCCAGGAGGTCCCGCCGTGACGACCACACCCGAGGCGGTCCGCAGGGCATCCCCGCGCAGCCGTCGGAAGGCCACCCCGCCCGACCCGGCCAAGCCGCTGCTCCCGGCCACCGAGCCCGTCCGCCTGCTCGACCCCACCGGCACGCCACTGCGCGCCCCCGCCGACTACCCCGAGCCGCCCGTCGAGGCGCTCGTCGAGATGCACCGGCGGATGGTCGTCGGCCGCCGCTTCGACGTCCAGGCCACCGCCCTGACCAAGCAGGGCCGGCTGGCCGTCTACCCGTCCTCGCGCGGGCAGGAGGCCTGCCAGGTCGGCGCCGTCCTCGCCCTGCGCGACACGGACTGGGTCTTCCCGACCTACCGCGAGTCGATGGCCCTGGTCTCCCGGGGCATCGATCCGGTCGAGGTGCTGACCCTGCTGCGCGGGGACTGGCACTGCGGCTACGACCCCGCCGAGCGGCACACCGCCCCGCAGTGCACCCCGCTGGCGACCCAGTGCGTGCACGCCGCCGGGCTGGCCTACGGCGAGGCGTACCAGGGGCGCGACACCGTCGCGCTGGCGTTCATCGGTGACGGGGCGACCAGCGAGGGCGACTTCCACGAGGGCGTCAACTTCGCCGCCGTGTTCAAGGCCCCGGTCGTCTACTTCGTGCAGAACAACCGGTACGCCATCAGCGTCCCGCTGTCGCGGCAGACCGCCGCGCCGTCGCTGGCGTACAAGGGCGTGGGCTACGGCGTGCCCAGCGAACAGGTCGACGGCAACGACCCGGTGGCCGTGCTCGCGGTGCTCACCCGCGCGGTGGAGCACGCCCGTTCCGGCAAGGGCCCGTTCCTGGTCGAGGCGCACACCTACCGGATGGAGGCGCACACCAACGCCGACGACGCGAGCCGCTACCGCGACGGCGCCGAGGTCGAGGCGTGGCGGGACCGGGACCCGGTGGCCCGGCTGGAGACGTACCTGCGGGCCCGGGGCGCGCTCGACGACGCCGCCGTCGCCGCGGTCGCCGAGGAGGCCGAGGCGTACGCCGCCGACCTGCGCACCCGCATGAACGCGCAGCCGACGGTCGACCCGATGAGCCTCTTCGACCACGTCTACGCCGAGCCCACCCCGCAGCTGGTCGAGCAGCGCGAGCAGGTCCGCGCCGAGCTGGCCGCCGCCCAGGACGAGGAGGGTGAGCGCTGATGGCCGCCCTGACCATGGCGAAGGCGCTCAACGCCGCGCTCGCCGACGCGATGCTCGACGACGACCGGGTGGTCGTCTTCGGCGAGGACGTCGGCGCGCTCGGCGGCGTCTTCCGGATCACCGACGGCCTCCAGGCCCGCTTCGGCGACAAGCGCTGCTTCGACACGCCGCTCGCCGAGGCCGGCATCGTCGGCTTCGCCGTCGGCATGGCCATGTCCGGGCTGCGCCCGGTGGTCGAGATGCAGTTCGACGCGTTCGCGTACCCGGCGTTCGAGCAGATCGCCTCGCACGTGGCGAAGCTGCGCAACCGCACCCGGGGCGCGCTCAGCGTGCCCATCGTCATCCGGGTGCCGTACGCCGGCGGCATCGGCGGCGTCGAGCACCACTGCGACTCCAGCGAGGCGTACTACGCGCACACCCCCGGCCTGAAGGTCGTCACCCCGGCGACGGTCGAGGACGCGTACTCGCTGCTGCGCCAGGCGATCGACGATCCTGACCCGGTCGTGTTCATGGAGCCGAAGAAGCTCTACTTCTCCAGCGCCGAGGCGGAACTGCCGGCCAGCGCCGCGCCGATCGGCCGGGCGGTCGTGCGTCGCCCCGGCCGCGACGCCACCCTCGTCGCGTACGGGCCGGCGGTGCCGGTCGCGCTCGAGGCCGCCGAGGCCGCCCGCGAGGAGGGCTGGGACCTGGAGGTCGTGGACGTGCGCAGCATCGTGCCCTTCGACGACGAGACCGTCACCGCCTCGGTCCGGCGTACCGGCCGGTGCGTGGTGATCCAGGAGGCCCAGGGCTTCGCCGGGGTGGGCGCCGAGATCGCCGCCCGGGTGCAGGAACGCTGCTTCCACGCCCTGCACGCCCCGGTGCTGCGGGTGTCCGGGCTGGACATCCCGTACCCGGCGCCGATGCTGGAGCACACCCACCTGCCGTCGGTGGACCGGATCCTTGACACGGTGGCCCGGCTCCAGTGGGACGACCAGCCCGACGGGCGCTGGCTGAGCCGGGAGAGCGCGGCGTGACCACCGTGGACGGGGCGCAGGTCTTCCTCCTGCCCGACCTGGGCGAGGGGCTGAGCGAGGCCGAGATCGTCGAGTGGCGGGTCGCCGTGGGCGACGTGGTCACGGTGGACCAGAGCGTCGTGGAGGTGGAGACCGCCAAGGCTGTCGTCGACGTGCCCTGCCCGTACGCCGGGCGGGTCGTGGCGCTGCACGGCGCGGCGGGTGAGACCCGCCCGGTCGGCCAGCCGCTGATCACCATCGCGCCCCTCGACGGCGACGGCGGGACCGGCGACGAGCCCGCCGCGCACGCCACCTACCGCGAGGAGGAGCGGGCCGGCTCCGGCAACGTCCTCATCGGCTACGGCACCGGCCACGGTGGCGCGGGGCGGCGGCGTCGGCGGCCCCGTCTCGTGGCCGCACCCGATCCCATCCCGGCGGCTCCCGCCCACGCCGCACCGCCGGCGGCTCCCGCCCCGGCGGCGGCTGCGGCCAACGCGGCCGACCACCCGCACGGCGCGGCGGCGCCCCTGGTCATCTCGCCGATCGTGCGCCGGCTGGCCCGCGAGCACGGGCTCGACCTGGCGGCCCTGCGCGGCACCGGCCCCGGCGGCGTGGTGCGCCGGGCGGACGTGGAGGCCGCCGTCGCCGAGGCGGCGACGCCGGCCGCCCGGCTCGCCGCGGTGCCCGACGAGCCCGTCGCGTCGGCGGTCTCCGGCGCCGAGGACCTGGTCGTCCCGCTGACCGGCATCCGCAAGGTGATCGCCGACAAGCTCTCCCGCAGCCGTCGGGAGATCCCCGAGGTGACCATCTGGGTGGACGTGGACGCCAGCGGGCTGCTGGAGACCCGGGCGGCGATCAACGCGGCGACCCCGGACGCGCCGGTGAGCATCCTGGCCCTGCTGGCCCGGATCTGCCTGTCCGGGCTGCGCCGGTACCCGCAGCTCAACGCCCGGGTCGACACCGAGGGCCAGCGGATCGTCCAGTCCGCCGGGGTGCACCTGGGCATCGCCGCCCAGACCGACCGGGGGCTGGTCGTGCCGGTGCTGCGGGACGCGCAGCGGCTGACCACCGCCGAGCTGGCCGCCGAGCTGGCCGCGACCACCACGGCCGCCCGGGCCGGCACGCTGCCCCCGGCCCGGCTGACCGGCGGCACGTTCACGCTCAACAACTACGGCGTCTTCGGCGTCGACGGCTCCACCCCGATCATCAACCACCCGGAGGCGGCGCTGCTCGGGGTGGGACGGATCGTGGACAAGCCCTGGGTGGTGGACGGGCAGCTCGTCGTACGGAAGGTGACGCAGCTCAGCCTGACCTTCGACCACCGGGTCTGCGACGGCGGGGTGGCCGGCGGCTTCCTGCGGCACGTCGCCGACTGCGTCGAGCGGCCGGCGGTGTTGATCGCCAACGTCTGATCCCGGTCGCGACGGCCCCGGCTCCGCCTCCCGGCGGCGCGGGGGCCGTCGCCGTCGCGGCAGGCGTTTCCCGGCAGGCGGGCCGGGAATGCGGGCCGGGCAGTCTCGCCGAGGGGAGGACGAGGTGGCCTATCCGGACATGCCCTCGGCCGGCGGCGTGCGCCGGCACGCGGTGGCCGGCGCCCCGCTGCTCTGCGACGCCCGGGAGCACGGCCTGGTCGGCGACGGGACGGCCAACGACCAGCCGGCGCTCGCCGCGCTGGTGGACCGGCTCGGCGACGCGTACGCCGCCGACGGCCGGGCCCGGATCATCTACTGCCCGCCCGGGGTCTACTCGATGCGGGACTCGGGCACCGTGTGGCGCAGCGGGGTGTCACTCATGGGCGCGGGGCCGGGCGCGACCCGTTTCGTGCTCAGCAACGCCGGCAACCGGGCCGACCCGGCGCCGCTGGCCTTCCACACCGCGATCGAGCACGGCGCCGGCCGCAACCGGCACCTGTCCGACTGCACCTTCGCCGACTTCGAGATCGACGGCTCGGAGGTGGCGTCCGCGGACTACAACCCGCTGGCCAAGGGCCTCGGTCTCCAGTACGTCGTCCGCGGCATCTTCCGCAACCTGTACATCCACCACACCGCCGCCACCGGCCTGGGCTGCGACTTTCTCCAGGACTGCCTGATCGAGGGGGTGCTGGTCGTCGGGTGCGGACGGCTGGACAACGGCACCGAGATGGGCGGCGCGGGCATCGGCATCGGCATCGGCGGCTGGGGCAGCATCGAGCGGTTCAACATCGTCAACTGCAGCGCGGTGGCCAACGCCACCAACGGCATCTTCCTGGAGTTGCAGGAGGCGGACCACCTGCGCCCACGGGGAGTACGGATCATCGGCTGCCACGCCCAGGGCAACCGCTTCGGCATCTCCGACTGGGGTGCCAACGGCCTGATCGTCTCCTCCTGCACCATGACCGGGAACCTGGAGGCGGGCTTCCACGTCTCGGCGAAGGGCACCACGCACACCGCCGGGCGGGGCGGCATCCTCACCGACTGCGTCATCGACGGCAACCTGCGCGACGGGGTCAGCATCGGCAACACCCCCGGCCCGTACACGATCCGCGGCAACCGGATCAGCGGCAACGGCCGGTACGGCTACCACCAGCGCAACCTCGGCGGGTCCGAGGAGCACGTCGCCGAGGAGATCGTCATCGAGAGCAACGACTTCTACGGCAACAGTGCCGACGCCATCCGCATCGACCGTCCGGTCCGCGACGTCTTCCTGGTCGCCAACCGGATCCGCAACAACGGGCGGCAGTGGGCGCCCGCGACGAGCGCACACGGCGACTCGGTGCGCTACACCGGGAAATCCGTGGTGGACCGGCGGGCGACCTGGCCGAACGACGGCCACCGGGGCAAGGTGGTGCGGGTCGGCGAGCGCATCGCCGTGGTGGCGGCCAACGACGACACCGAGCTCACCCTCGCGCCGATCCGGCCGGACTCCCCGAGCGCATGGAGCGGGGGCACTCCGGCACCGGGCACCCCGTACGAGCTGCCCGCCGGGCCGCCGGTGCGGGCCGGCATCGCGATCAACGCGGCCGTCGAGTCGGCCACCATCCGGGGGAACCGGATCTGGGACAACCGCGAGCCGAGCACCCAGAACCACGGACTGTGGGTCACCGAGCAGGGCAGCTGCGTGGACTGCCGGGTCGAGGACAACGACTTCGCCGGCAACGCGGACTCCGCCGTCCGACTGGACACCCCACCGGTCGGCGGCCGGTGGGAACGCAACCACGGCTGACGACGACCGGCCGGGGCGGCCGGCCCGTCGGCGGCGGCGCGCCCGGTCGCGTCCTGCCGCACGGCGTCGCCCCGCCGCCGGATCGCGGGTGCGGGACGGCTGTGCGCTGACACCGACGACGCCGTGGCCCAACCCGGACGCGGCGGGATTCCGGGGGCCGCCGGTGGGCGTGCCGGACGATTCCGGACGGACCCGGAAACCGGCGCGTGCGGCCCCTTTCCGTGCAGTGCGGGAAATGCTTCCCATAATTGCTTTCTGCAATTCCGTGGAAATTGCGCGTCCACCCGGCGCAGCGTGGAGAGAATGTGGCTGAGGACACCAGACAACGGGGGGACGCATCATGGAGTTGAGGCGGCGACTGACGGTGCTGGCCGTGACCATCGCGGCCACGCCGTTGGCCCTCGGCGGGTGCACCGCCGACCGCAAGCCGGGTGCCCGGCCGGCCGAGGGGCAGGCGGCGGCGCCGGAGTTGACCGTGACGCCCACCGACCGCGCCCGCGAGGTGCCGATCACCGCCGAGGTGGGGACCGCGGTCAGGAACGGGAAGGTCACCGCCGTGCGGATCACCGACGACAAGGGCGCGCAGGTCGCGGCGGAGCCCCGGGAGGACGGCTCGGGCTGGGTGCCGAAGGCGCCCCTGAAGCCGCGGCGCACCTACACGGCGGAGGTGACCGCCACGGGCGACTCGGGCACGACGACGACCCGGAAGACCACCTTCACCACGATGCCGAAATCGACGAAGCCGGAAATCACCAGCACGTTGTACTTCGCCGGTGATCGGACGTACGGCACCGCGATGCCGGTGACCGTGGCGTTTGACCCACCCATTCCGAAAGAGGCCAGGGACGACGTGCAGCGCCGATTGTTCGTGAAGACGGATCCGCCGCAGCCGGGTGCCTGGTCGTGGGTGTCCGACGGCAGTCAGGCCTATTACCGGGCTCCCGATTTCTGGCGCCCGGGGACCAGCATCAGCGTCCGGGCCGGGCTGGAGGGCCTGCCGATCGGCAAGGACCGGGTCGGCGACTCCGACCGCACGGCCACGTCGAAGATCGGCCGGCAGGTGGCCCTGGAGATCGACAACGCGACAAAGCAGATGTCCGTGCTGCGCGACGGGAAGGTGGTCCGCAAGCTCCCGGTCAGCATGGGCAAGCCGAGCACGCCGACCTCCAGCGGCAAGATGGTGATCATGGAGAAGCACGAGTTCACGACGTTCGACACCCGGGGCTCGGCCGACCCCTACGTGGTCGACGTCGAGGACGCCCAACGGCTCACCTGGGGCGGCGAGTTCATCCACGCGGCGCCGTGGTCGGTGGGGGACCAGGGCAACACCAACGTCTCGCACGGCTGCACCAACGTCTCCAACGAGGCCGCGGACTGGCTGATGGGCGTCACGCAGGTCGGCGACCTGGTCACCATCAAGGGCACCGAGGTCGAGCTGACCGAGGGCAACGGCTGGACGGCCTGGAACGTCAGCTGGGACGAGTTCGTCAAGGGCAGCGCGCTGCCCGTGCCGGCCGGGCTGCGGCCGTCCCCGTCGGCCGTGCCGCACCCCGGTGCGGTGGCCGGAGGCTCGCCGGCGCCGGCGCCGTCCGTCCGCGGCGGCTGATCCGACCGTACGCACACCCGGGGGACCGGTCCGCCGCCACGCGGGCCGGTCCCCGGCGTGGCGGTCGCACCGGGGCGTTCCCGCCGACCCGTCCGGCGTCGGGGCTCAGCCCAGCGGCACCCGGGCCACCCCGGGGCCCGTGAGGCTGCCCAGCCACAGGTGGTCGCCGTGCTGGCGCACGCCGGTGACCATGTCATAGGTCCCGCGCGGGCCGTGCAGGGTCCGCAGCACCCGCCCCTCGCCGTCGACGAGGGCCACCAGGCCGTAGCGCAGCGGCTTCGGCTGCACCGCCGCCGGCAGCACCGCCACCAGCTGCCGCAGCCGGGGGTGGGGCAGCAGCCGCTCGACCACCGGCACGCGGGGGCTGGGCAACGCGATCCAGTACGTCCCGTCGCCCACCGGGGTCAGGTTGTCCGGGTACGCCGGCAGGTCGGCCAGCACGGTGACCGCGCCGTCGGCCAGCGCGACCCGCACCAGTCGATGGGCGGCGGTCTCGACCAGCATCAGCGCCGACTCGTCCGGGGTGAGCGCGAGCCCGTTGGGAAAGTAGAACCCGGCGCGGACGACGTCGGTGCGCCCGCTGCGCGGGTCGTACGCCAGCACCCGCCCGTTGGGCCGGTGTTCCAGCAGGTCCCGCTTCCAGTGCGAGAGCGGGAAGCGGTCGGACGAGTCGGTGAAGTAGACCGTGCCGTCGCGGGCGACGGTGGCGTTGTCGGCCAGGTTCGCTCTCGCCCCGAGGCCGCCCAGCTCGCGCACCGCACCGTCGCCGGTCACCCGCAGCAGCCCTCGGTATGCGTCGCAGACCACGAGGCTGCCGTCGAGCGGGTCGACCTCCACGCCCAGCGGCCGGCCCCCGGTGTCGGCGAGCAACCGGGGTCGGGTGCCGGGAGGCGCGTCGACCGGCCACCACCAGAGCCGGCCGTCCTCCGTCCCGCTGACCGCCCGGCCGGACGGGTCGACGACCACGTCCTCCGGGCCGGACACCCCGTCGGGCAGCGGCAGCAGCTCCACCGAGTCGAGCCGCCGGTCGGCGGGCGTCCACGGCCCGTCGAGCGGCGGCGGGACCGTGGCGGGCTCGCGGACGGGGCGGATCAGCCGGGGCGCGCGGCGGGGAGCAACCATCGGCTCATTCTCGCCCGCCGATGTGCAGCCCGCAGGCCCTCGTCGCGTCATCCCTGAGGGGGATCCGGGAGTCTCGGGGTATGACCCTGGGCGTACCCGGATCCGGTCCCTCAGCAGGGCGGAATTGTCGGTGGCGGGGGATAGGTTCGTCGCATGGGACAGCGCGACGACCGGCTCCACGTGGACATCACCGTGGCCGACCACGAGGTGGAGGTGCGGGCGACCGGCGAGGTCGACATCGCCACGGTCGCCGCGTTCCGCTCCGCGCTCTGGGCCGCCCCGGCCCGGCCCGTTCTCCGGCTGGATCTCTCCGGCGTCCGCCTGCTCTCCGCGGCCGGGGTGCGGGCGCTGGTCGCGGCGCACCTGCGCGTGCGCGCCCAGGGCGGTGAGCTGGTGCTGGTCCGCCCCGACCCGGTGGTCGAGCGGGTGCTGCGGGCCACCGGCCTGCACCGGGTCATCCCGATCGTGGACCCGTGCGCCGACCGGGAGCTGGTGCCCTGCTGACCTCCGGCGCCCGAGGCCCAGGGGGCACGGTGGCGTGCAGCGCCTCGACCGGGAGCCCGCCCAGCCAGTCCACCGGCCGGTGCGGGCCCGGTACCGACGGCGTCGTCCACCGTCCGCACCGGCCCGTAACAGGGGTTCGCCGTCCACTCGAGCGGTGCACCGTCCGTTCGGAGGGATCATCCCCCGCCCGGCGGTGCCCGACCGCTCGGTGGGTCATCCTCCGCTCAGCGGACGCCGAGCAGGTCGACGACGAAGACCAGGGTCTCGCCCGGCTTGATGGCGCCGGCGGCACCCCGGTCGCCGTAACCCAGGTGCGGCGGGATGGTCAGGCGGCGCCGGCCGCCGACCCGCATGCCCACGACGCCCCGGTCCCAGCCGGAGATGACGTGACCAGCGCCGAGCTGGAACTCGAACGCCTCACCCCGGTTCCACGAGGAGTCGAACTCGCGACCGTTGGAGTGCGCGACCCCCACGTAGTGGACGCTGGCCAGCTGCCCCGGCTGGGCCTCCGGCCCTTCGCCGACGGTGATGTCCTCGATGACGAGGTCGGCGGGCGGCGCGCCCTCGATCGGACCCACCTCGGGCTTGCCTGAGCGGGCGCCTGCTGCCTGGTTCATTCGGGAGTCTCCTACCGTTTCGGTCCTGATGTCCGTCACCCGAGATCCTGCCCGATGGCGTCCGAACGATGCATGGCGGTCCCGGCGCACGCGTCGCGACCGGCCCTCGGGGCGACGGCGTGACGCGGTGGGCACGCCGAAGCGGGCGTCACCGGTGGTGACGCCCGCCGAGGGGGGAGGTGCCGCGCCGGGTCACCGCAGCCAGGGGAACCGCCGCACGATCGGGAGCTTCGCCCACGTCGCGCCCAGGCCGAGGGTCGCGCCGGCGTTGACCAGTGCGAGACCGACCAGCAGCGCCGCGTTGATCAGGTGCTCGTCCATGAAGGGATTGTTCTCGGGAGGCAGGACGACCGTCCACATCATCACGTAGAGCACCGCTCCCGCGACGGCGGCGATCCGCATCCCGATGCCGAGCAGCAGCGCGACGCCGATCGCGGCCAGGCCGGCCATGAAGAGCACGTCCGCCCAGGCGGCCCCGGCGATGCCCTGGTAGAAGTCTGCGAACGGGCCGGCCGCGCCGAAGGTCAGGAAGCCCTTGGTGGGGCTGCCGCCGTCGATCCAGGCGTTCTTCGCCTCGGTGGCGAACCCCAGACCGAAGACCTTGTCCAGGAACGCCCAGAGGAAGGTCCACCCGAGGGCGATCCGGATGCCGGCGAAGACGTACCGGGCGGCCCGTTCCCTGGGGGTCTCGCCGACGTGCCGGGTCTCCGCCACCGCAGCGTCGGTCCCGACGGTGGTGCGCTCGATCGTCGCGGCCATTGTCTCCACGTCCCTTCGTGTGCCTGGCACCGCGCTTTCCGGTGGCATCTCCATTGGACGCCCGTTGGCGCCGGGCGGGCAGGGCCGACCGGGCCCCACCGGACCGGGACCTTTGACCCCTCCCGGACCGGTCCGTACGGCCGTGCCGGTCCGGTCCGGCGGCCCTGACCCGGCGGCGCGTCGCGGTCGTAGCGTCGCGGTGGGGAACGACAGGGAGGTCGTGATGAGGACGTGGCAGGTGGGCGACGTGATGACCCGGGAGGTCACGACGGTGGGGGAGGAGACCCCCTACCGGGAGATCGTCGACGCGTTGGTCCGGCGGGGCATCAGCGGGGTGCCCGTGGTGGACGGCTTCCGTCGGGTCCTCGGCGTGGTCTCCGAGTCGGACCTGCTGCACAAGGTCGAGCGGGCCGGCCACCCCGACGAGCGGCGGGTCTTCGAGGGGCGACGACGCCGCACCGCCCGGGAGAAGGCCGAGGCGCTGCTGGCGCGTGACCTGATGACCGCCCCGGCGGTGGCGACCTGGCCGGAGGCGACGATCTCCGCCGCCGCCCGGCAGATGGACCGGGAGTCGGTGAAGCGGCTGCCGGTGCTCGACGACCTGGGCCGCCTCGTCGGCATCGTCACGCGCGGTGACCTGCTGCGGGTGCACCTGCGCACCGACGCGGAGATCCGCGAGGACGTGGTGCAGGAGGTGCTGCGCCGGGTGCTCGCGGTGCGGGACGGGCTGGTCACCGTCCGGGTGCGCGGGGGTGAGGTGACGCTCGACGGCCGGTTGGACCGGCGCAGCGCCGTCGAGCTGGCGGGCCGGCTCGCGGGGCAGGTCAGCGGCGTGGTCCGGGTGACCAGCACCCTCGCCTACGACGTCGACGACACCACCCTCGCCGATCTGGACCCGGCGCGGATCGCCCCGGTGGCCTGACGTCCGGGCCCGCCCGGCCCGCCTGACATCCGTGCGGGCCGGGCGCGCCTGAAGCCTGGAAGGGCCGGGCCGGTCGGCGGCGCGAACTGTCCGGCCCGCCGGGGCGTCGAACCGTCCCGTCGACGGCATCGACTTGCCCGGACCGCCGCCGGCCGGTGGGCGGCTCGCCTAGGCTCGGGATCGGGACGCGCTCCGGGCCCGCCGCCGGGCCGCCGAGGGCGCACCCGCGCCGCAGGCCGCTGGGGCGTCCCCGCGCCGCAGGCCGTCGGGGACCGCGCGAGCCGGCCCGGGCCGCGCGTCGGGAGCGGAGCCGCCGTCGGGGATGCGGAGGACGCCGGGTGGACGAGGCGACGTTCGCGGCACCCCTGTGGGCCTGGGCGGCGGTGGGCGCGGTCATCGCCGTCATGCTCGCCGTGGACCTGCTCTCCCACCGCGACAACCACGTCATCGAGCTGCGCGAGGCGCTGCTGTGGAGCGGCGTCTGGATCACCGCGGGGCTCACCTTCGGCCTGGTCGTCTGGCTGTGGCGGGGCAGCGAGCCGGCCGTGGCGTACTTCTCCGGCTACCTGCTGGAGAAGGCGCTCTCCGTCGACAACGTCTTCGTCTTCGCGCTGCTGTTCGGGTACTTCCGGGTGCCGGCCGCGTACCAGCACAAGGTGCTCTTCTGGGGGGTCGTCGGTGCGCTCGCGTTCCGGCTGGCCTTCATCTTCGTCGGTGCCGGGCTGCTGGCGCGGCTTACCTGGGCCGGCGTTGTGCTCGGCGCCTTCCTCATCTGGACGGGGTGGCGGCTCGCGGTACGCGGCGAGCCGGACGTCGACCCCGACCGCAACGTCGTGGTGCGGGCGTTCCGGCGGCTGGTGCCCACGGAGCCGGGCTACCACGGCGGCCGGTTCACCGTCCGGGTCGACGGCCGGCGCAGGGCCACCCTGCTGCTGGTGGCGTTGGTCGCGATCGAGGCCACCGACGTGGTCTTCGCGATCGACTCGGTGGCGGCGATCCTGGCCATCACCACCGACACGTTCCTCGTCTGGACGGCGACCGCGTTCGCCGTGCTCGGCCTGCGCAGCCTCTACTTCTGCCTGGCGGGGCTGCTGCGGCACTTCGGCCACCTGCGGTACGGGCTGGCCTTCCTGCTGGCCTTCGCCGGGGCGAAGCTGATCCTGGCCGAGACACCGGTCGGGAAGCTGCCGGTCTGGTCGACCCTCGCGGTGGTGGTGCTGACGCTGTCGGTCGCGATCGGGTGGAGCATGGTCGACGCCCGTCGGGAACGGCGCCGGCGCGCGGGCGGGTGACCCGTCGCGGTGGGGCCGCGGCGGTCAGGCCGGGTGCACGACCGGGTCGGCGAGCTGGGCGGAGAGCACGGCGGGCGCTTCGGCGAGCGACGGGCCGTACCAGGTCAGGTGCCTGCCGGAGAGCAGGGCGCAGGGGATGCCGGGGAACGCCTCCGGCCCGTCGTCGGCGGTGAAGCGGTACGGCTCGTCGGGCAGCACCACCAGCTCCGGCGCGCGGGCGCGCAGCGCGTCGAGGCTCGGCCGGGGATAGCGCTCGACGTCGTCGGCGTACGCGTTGGTGACGCCGAGCCGGCGCAGCACGTCACCGGCGAAGGTGTCGGCGCCCAGCACCACCCACGGTCGCCGCCAGACCGGCACCACCGCCCGGCGGGACGGCCGGGCGGTGGGCAGCTCGGCCCACGCCCCGCGGGCCCCGGCGAGCCACTCCGGTTCGGCCGGGGCTCCCAGGTCGCGGAGCAGGTCCCCCAGCTCGGTCAGCGCCTCGTCGACGGTACGCGGATAGGTCACCCGTACCGGCACGCCGGCGGCGGTCAGCGCGTCGGCGTCCTCCCGGCGGTTCTCCTCGACGTTGAGCAGGACCAGGTCGGGGCGCAGCGCGCGCACCCGGTCCAGGTCCGGGTACTTGCTCCCGCCGACCCGCGCCACGTCCAGCCCGGCCGGGTGGGTGCACCAGTCGGTGGCGCCGACCAGCAGACCCGGCAGGGTCAGGGCGACGGCCTCGGTCAGCGACGGCACCAGCGAAACGACCCGCACCCCGCGTACCTCCCCGGTCCCGTGCGCCGACCACCGGCGTACCGGTCGATCATGCCCCGACCCGGGGCGGGGGTGGCCGCCCGGGCGTGCCTTGCGGCGTCTCTACAACGTTGTAATACTCGGCTGGTCCCGTCAGGAGGTTCGATGAGGTCCCACTCCACCGCGCCCGCGCCGCGCACCGACCAGCCCGTCGCCCCCGTCGAGGACGAGGAGGTTCCCCTGGCGGCGCTCGGCGACCTCTACCGGGACGGCATCACCACCTGCCGGGGCGCCTTCGCCGTGGACTGGGTGGACCGGGTCGGCGAGGACGTCGAGGCCGCCTTCCGGGAGGCCCGCTCCCGCCCCGACGGCGCGGTCGGCCGCGGCCCGCAGCGGTGGTACGTGGAGATCCACCCCGAGCAGCTGCGCGGCTTCGTCGACCTGGTGACCCACCCGTGGGTGGTCTCGGTGTGCCGGGCCGTGCTCGGGCCCGACTACCAGATCGTCGAGCTCGGTTTCGACATCCCGTTTCCCGGCGCGGCCATGCAGCCGTGGCACCGGGACTTCCCGATGCCGGAGGACACCCGCCGGCAGCGGCGGCTGACCTCGCTGGCCTTCAACCTGACCACGGTGGACACCGTGGAGGAGATGGGTCCGTTCGAGATCGCCCCGGGCACCCAGTGGGACGACGGACGCGACTTCGACCACCAGATGTTCCCGCCCAGGGAGCGCCACCCCCGCTACGCGCAACGGGCCGTCCGCAAGTATCCGCGGCGCGGCGACATCTCCGCCCGGTCCGCGCTGACCGTCCACCGCGGCACGCCGAACGTCTCCACCCTGTCCCGCCCGGTGCTGGTGCTCGGCGTCGACGCGCCGGGAGCGGGCAACGCCGCGCACCACGACATGGCGGTCACCCGGGAGTACTGGGCGGGCCTGCCCGAGCAGGTGCGCGCCCACCTGCCCTGCCCGGTGGTCGACGCCCTGACGCCGATCCGGCAGAAACACACCATCGAGGGCCTGGTGATGGGCGCGGAGTGACAGTCGGCTCGCGCCGGACCTAGCCGGCGTCGCGGCGCAGCCACCGCGGCCGGGTCAGCGCGTACTCCACCTCGCCGTGCTCCGCGCCGTCGATCAGCTCCGGCCAGTCCCCGACGTACGTTCGCACGAGCCGTAGCCCGGACTTCTCCATCACCCGACGCGACGCGGCGTTGACGGACATCGTGTTCGCCGTGACCCGCTGCACGCCGAGCGCGGTGAAGCCCTCGTCGATCAGCGCCCGGCAGCCCTCGGTGGCGAGGCCGACGCCCCAGGCGGACCGGCGCAACCGGTAGCCCAGCTCCACCTCGCGGGCGTCGCCGTCGCGGGTCGGGCGGAACTCGAACCAGCCCAGGAAGTCGCCCGAGCCCCGGCCCAGCGCCGCCCACCACCCGAGTCCCGGCGGGCGCCGGTAGTGGGCGAGGATCCGGGGCAGGACCCGCTCCCGGACCGCCTCCGGCGGGGTGGGGCGCCCGCCGGTGAGGTACCGCATCACCTCGGGGTCGCCGTCCAGCTCGACTAGCAGGTCGGCGTCGTCGGCGGTGAACTCGCGCAGCACCAGCCGCTCGGTGCCCAGGAAGACGCTCACCCGCCCATCCCACCGGCGCGGGCGGGCGACCTCAAGCGAATTGCGGGCCGACGGCCCGAGGGGCACCACCGGCGCGCCGGTCATGATCGACCGCCTAGACTCGCCCCGGCCGACGCGTCGGCCTCGGTCGGCGGGACGGACGGATCAGGCGGATGACGAGCACCGGTGGTGGGGGCGGCTCCTGGTTGCGTGCGGTCGCCGGGGACGGTGGGCGCGGCCCGCTGCTCGCCCGGGGCGGCCAGCTCGTGCACGGTCCCCGCCGGCTCGGCGAACTGGTGCAGGGGCGTCCGCCGGGCGTCACCGGCAGCCAGTGGAGCACGGCCAGCCGGGAGGGCTACGACCTCGTCGTCTGCGCCGCCGACACGGGCCGGCCGGTCTTCGCCGTCGAGGTCGGCCCCGTCGCGGCCCCCGGCTCCGCCGCGCAGCGGGCCGAGCGGCTGAAGAACGCGGTCGCCGAGGCGGTCGGCCTGGCGGTGCTGCGAATCGGGTCGCCGACGCTGCGGGCCGAGGAGCACGGGCGCCGGATCGTGGCGTACGTGATCGACGCGCGCGCGTACGCGGCCCTCGGTGCGGGGGAGCCCGACGACACGGGGGTGCCCCCGATCGGCTTCCGCGACATCCTCGGTCGGCTGCCCGACGGGCGGACCGGGCACGTCAACGACCTCGGCGCCCTGGCCCGGGCCGCCGCCGTCGAGGCGTACGTGTCGCGGCGGCTGGCCGACCCGATCGTGCGGGGGCTGCACGTGCACTGGACGGGCGGGCCCGCCGAAGGATGGAGCTGGGTACGGGTGCGTCCCGACGCCTGCCTGGTGGAGCGGGTGACGGTGCACCTGCAGCGCGTCTCCGCCGGGGTGGATCCGGGGCGGCTGGCCGAGGACCTGGCGGCGGTGGCCGTCGGGGAGCGGCTGCGCGCGCTGGACGCCGCCGAGGCGGTCCTGACGCCCTGGGACGAGTTGCTCGCCGAGATCCGGGGGCTGGAGTCCCGGCACGACGAGATGACGGGCGGCTTCGCGTTCGCCCACCTCTGCGCGGACTGACCCGCCCTTCTCCACTGCGCCACCGGTCGCCGACCCGGCACACGTCACCGCTCACCGGCCCGGCACACGTCACCGGTCGACGCCCGGGCCCCGTCCGGATTCCCTGAATCGCGTTGAACCTTCGCGCCGGCCGTCCCGTACTCCTGCGGGAACGGACAGGATCCCCCGACCGCGCCGCGCGGCGCGGAAGACGGTGCGGAAAGGGCATCGTCGGTCATCGACGTGCCACCGGTTCGCCGCGACGGTCCCCGTCGGGTGCGCCCCTCAATTCCGTCGGTCCGCCGAGGTCTCAGATCAACCACCGGATCGCGAAGGAGAGCAATTCGATGCGCAGGTCCACACGGGCGCGCCGGTCATCCGGTAGCGCGCGGAGCAAGCGACTGCTGGCCGTCGTCGGCACGCTCGCGGTCTTCGGCGGGATCGTCGCCGTGACCCAGATCTCGGCGGCCGAGGACCGGCGGCCGACCGGCACCCGACCGGCCTCCGCCGCCTGCGTGGAGCCGAGCCCGGGCGCGACCGCGCCGAGCGGGCGGGGCACCAGCCGGACCTGGCAGGACGGCCGGTGGGTGCGCAACCACTGGGGGGACGGGCAGCAGTCGGTCGCCGAGTGCGAGCAGACGCGGGGCGGCGGCGCCGACAACGGCGGCTCGGCCGTGGCCTGCCCGGACGTGTCCAGCCGGCTGCCGCGGGTGCCCGACCGCGCCCGCGCCGAGGTCGACCGGAACCTGAACCTGCTGCAGACCCAGATCGCCGAGGCGGACCGGCGGCTGGCCGCCGAGGGCCGGCGGGGCGAGGAGTTCGTCCGCACCTCGATCCTCCAGCCGCTGGCCGGCAAGCGCCGGGCGACGCTGGAGCGGATCACCATCGCGATCGACCGGGTGGGCCCCCGGCCGCAGGGCCTGGCCCGGCTCGCCGAGTGCCAGGTGGCGCCGACCGGCGGCAACAACGGCGGTGGCAACAACGGTGGCGGCAATGGTGGGCCCGGTGCCGGGCTGGGAGTGATCGCGAACGACTGCGAGGACAGCCGGTTGCAGCCGCACGACGGTTTCCAGAACGGCAACCGCTGCGTCAGCACCGCGTTCGGCGAGGTGGGTCCCGCGGCCGACAATCCGTCGCTGCTGATCACCGAGTTCCCCGACCGGGTCGGGGCGAACCAGCCGTTCACCCTCCGGGTCTCCACCCGCAACCTCGTACGGGACCGCTTCCTGGCCGCCGGGCAGGGCGGGTACTACGTGGAGAGCTCGCTGCTCAACGAGCAGGGACTGGTGCGGGGCCACTTCCACACCGCCTGCCGGATGCTGGGCAGTCTCCGGCAGCCGCCGCAGCCGCAGGAGGTGCCGGCGTTCTTCGTCGCCACCGAGGACAGCCGTGGTGGCGCCGAGCCCGACGACGTGACCATCCAGATCCCCGGGCTGCCCGGATCCGGCACCGCCCAGTGCGCGGTCTGGGCCGGCGACGGCTCGCACCGGGTGCCGATGATGGAGCGGGCCAACCAGACGCCCGCCTTCGACGTGGTGCGCATCCAGGTCGGCTGACGACCGCCGCGGGGCCGTCCGGGCGCACCCCGGCGGCCCTGCGGCGGCGCGTTCACGCCAGCGCCGCGGCCTCGCGCGGGGCGGCGGGCGCCGCGGCGGCCCGCAGGGCGGTGATCCGCCGGGCCCGGGGCCGCACCGCCAGGAGATTGCCGGCGGCCACCAGCAGGGCCAGCCCGAACAGCCCCAGCCAGAGGACGTCGGTGGAGAACCGGGCGGCGACCAGGCCGCCCAGCGTCGGCCCGGCGAAGCTGGCGAAGGCGTGACCGAGCGAGTAGACGCCCTGGTAGCGGCCGCGCTGGGCGGCCGGCGCCAGGTCGGCGGTCAGCGCCGAGTTCGACGGGGTCATCAGCATCTCGCCGAGCGTCCAGACGCCCACCGTCAGCGCGTAGAACCAGACGGCGTCGGCCAGCGCGGTCAGGGCGAAGCCGGCGCCGATCACCACGACGGCCACGGCGACGGTGCGGGACCGGTCGAAGCGGCCGATCAGGCGGGGCACGAAGAGCTGCCCCAGCACGATCATCAGGCCGTTGACCGCGATGACCGGTCCGAAGGCCGACGCCGGCAGCCCGTCGGCCTGCAACGCCACCGGCAGCATCGCGCTGCTCTCGATGCAGAGCCAGGCCAACCCGGTGAGGGCCGTGAAGGTCAGGAAGACCCGGTCCCGCAGCACGGTGCCGAGCCCGCCGGAGTCGACGCGGGCGACCTGCGCGACGGTCACCGGGGCGGGGCGCGACTCGGGCACGGTCAGGCCGATCAGCGCGGCGGTGCCGAGCAGCACCGCCGCGTTGATCGCGAACAGCAGCAGCGGCTCGACCCGGACCAGCAGGCCGGCCACGGTCGCGGCGACGGCGAACCCGATGTTGATCGCCCAGTAGTTCAGCGTCAGCGCGCGCAGGCGGTCCCGTTCGCCCACCACGTCGATGACGGTCGCCGTGAAGGCCGGCCGGGCGACGCCCAGGCAGAGCCCGAGCAGCAGGGTGAGGGCCGCGATCGCCACGGGGTGCCCGCTCAGGCCCAGCGCCAGCGCCGCCGCCGCGGCGGCCACGTTTCCGGTCAGCATGGCGGGCCGCCGCCCCCACCGGTCCGCGACGATCCCGCCGAGCACGCCACCGGCCGCGCTGCCGGCTCCGTGCAACCCGATCACGATCCCGGCGTACGCGGGACTGAGGCCGCGTACCGACACCAGGTAGACGCCGAGGTAGATGGCGACGAAGCTGCCCAGCCGGTTGATCAGCGTGGCCGACCATAGGTACCAGAAGACGCGGGGCAACCCCCCGGCCGTCTGGCTCCACCATCGCGTCATCCGCCACCCCCGAGATCCGCGTCGGTAATGCTCGACAAAGCTGTCGCTCATTACACTCGGGAAGTGTGGCGTCCCGGCTGCGTGCCGGGGTGATCGTGGCGACGATCACGCTCGCCGGGCCGGTGAACGGGCCGTTGTCGGCCGATCCGAAGCGACCCGGCGACCCGCCGATGGTCGAAGTGCAATCGCGGCGGGCCGGGAATGGGCCCGCTGGCGGGCGCGGGTCGTGCGAATGGATCGCCGTGGGAAAAGACCGGCGGGGCCGCGCTGATTCCTCAGCGTGACCCCGCACCAGCCCGAGCGTGAGCCCGGCGCCGGTCAGCGGTTCTTGTACGCCTCCACGACCTCGACCGGGATGCGGCCGCGCTCGGAAATCTTGTAGCCGTTCTTGGTGGCCCATTCCCGGATGGCCCGGTTCTGCTCGCGGTCCATTCCCGAGCCGCCCGGCGTGCCTGCCCGCCGGGGCGCCCGCCCGGTGTCGGCGGTTCCGCGACCGATCCGCCGGCCAGCGTTGATGTAAGGGTCGAGGGCCTTGCGCAGCACGCCCGCGTTCTCGTCGGATACGTCGATGGTGTAGGCCACGCCGTCCAGACTGAACTCGACGGTCCGGTCGGCCTTTCCACCGTCGAGGTCGTCGGTCAGGACCGTGATTACTTTTCTCGCCATCGTCAATTACTCCCTGTGTGGGGCGGGGTGTGGTCAAAGTTTGACGTATCCCACGGCTAATCCGCAACAATGCGCGTCGTCCTCATTTCGGCGCGTCGCGTTATCGCGGGAAAACGGCTCGGCGCAAAGCCCGGGGTCAGTCGCCGAGCAGACCGGCGTGACCGGCGAGCGCCGCCGCCTCGGCGCGGGTGGAGACCCGCAACTTCCGCAGCAGCGCGGCGGTCATCCGCTTCACGGTGCGTTCCGAGACGTGCATCCGTTCGGCGATCTCGACGGTGCTGCGGCCCGCCGCTATGGCCTTGAGCATCGCCCGTTCCTCGTCGTCCAGATCGACCGGGGTCGCCCGGCCGGTACGCAGCAACGCACGGAGCAGGTGCCCCGGCAGCACCGCCCAGCCGTCGAGGACGGCCAGTAGCGGGGGCAGCAGTTCCTCCGGCTCGGCGGTCTTGGGCAGGAAGGCCTCGGCGCCGGCGCGCAGCGCCTCCAGGGCGGGAGCCGGGTCCTCCGCGCCCGACATGGCCACCACCCGCACCCGAGGCGTGGTGCGCCGGATCGCCGCCACGGCCCGGATCCCGCCCGGGGGCGGCATGTGCAGGTCGACCAGCGCCAGGTCGGGCAGGCAGCGGCTGACCAGCGAGGCGGCGGCCGACGCGTCGCCGGTGGAGCCCACCACCTCCGCCCGCCCGTCGGTCGTGGCCGGCAGCAGCAGTTCCAGCCCGCGGACGAACAGCGGGTGGTCGTCCACGACGGCCAACCGGACGGCGGGGGGAGCGGGCATGCCTGGTCCGTTCCCGAGCGGGTACCGATCATGCGGCCGAACGAGGGAGGTCGGGCGGATGCGCGGACGGCGCGGGGGGCGGGGACCGTTGCGACTGCTCCCGTGGGCAGGGCCCGAACCCGGTCCGGCCGACCCGGCGGCC
This sequence comes from Micromonospora sp. AMSO12t, assembly GCF_008806585.1. Classification (NCBI taxonomy): domain Bacteria; kingdom Bacillati; phylum Actinomycetota; class Actinomycetes; order Micromonosporales; family Micromonosporaceae; genus Micromonospora; species Micromonospora sp. AMSO12t. Next base: position 8,016 of record NZ_WAAS01000030.1, on the reverse strand, counting down.
CTGGACACCGACCCGGAACTGCTGCTGCGCGTGCTCTGCCACGAGTTCCGCACCCCGGTGAGCGCCCTCACCTCGCTCACCCGGGCGCTCGCCGACGAGAGGCTCCCGCTCACCGGCGACGACCGGCGCGCCATCACGGCACTGGCCCACGAGCAGGCCGTACACCTGCAGGGCCTGCTGCGGGACGCCGCCGCCGGCACCGGGGCCCTCGCGCCGGCGGCGGACCCGGCGGCGCCGTTGGCGCAGGTCCTGCGCGGTGCGGCGGCCCTCGTGCCCCCGCACCGGCGGCTGACCGGGGTGACGCGGCGGGCCGGGGGCTGCCCGGTGCCGCGGCGGCGGACCCGGCAGGTGGTGACCAACCTGGTGGAGAACGCGCTGCGGCACGGTCCGACCGAGGGCCGCGTCGGCATCCACGCCGCGCTCGGCCGCTCCGGTCTGCGCATCGTCGTCACCGACGAGGGGCGGGTCGACCCGACCCTCGTCGAGGCGCTGCGCCGGCCCGCTCCCGCCGCCGGGGCCTCCGGGCTGGGGCTGTGGATCGTCCGGCGGCTGCTCGCCGCCGACGGCGGACGGCTGCGCCTGCACCGGCTGCGACCGCGCGGGGTGGCCCTCGAGGTGGTGCTGCCCGCGTTCCCCGCGACAGGTTGACCCCGTCGGGCCGCCGGTTGGCCCGATAGGGCCGGCCGTCGCGGGAACCGCCCCGGTGACAGCCCGACCGGCACCGAGGAGGACACGTGTTCAGCCACATGAAGGATCTGCAGTTCGAGGCCAAGCCGGACGGCCCGGACGCCGCGTTCGCCCGCCGGCTCCAGGAGATCCTGGGCGGCAAGTGGGGCGAGATGACCGTCGCCAACCAGTACCTCTACCAGGGCTGGAACTGCCGCCTGCCCGGCAAGTACAAGGACCTCTTCCTCGACGTCGGCACCGAGGAGATGGGCCACGTCGAGATGATCGCCACGATGATCACCCGGCTGCTGGAGAACGCGCCGCTGTCGTTGCAGGAGGCCGCCGCCGACAACCCGATGGTGGGCGCGATCTACGGCGGGTCGAACCCGGCGCACTTCATCCACGGCGGCGGCGGAGCGCTGCCGACCGACAGCAACGGCGTGCCCTGGAACGGCGCCTTCATCACCGCCAGCGGCAACCTGATGGCCGACTTCCAGCTCAACGTCACCGCCGAGGCGCAGGGCCGGCTCCAGGTGGCCCGGCTGTTCAACATGACCGACGACCCCGGGGTCAAGAACATGCTGCGCTTCCTGCTGGCCCGCGACACCATGCACCAGAACATGTGGATGGCGGCCATCGAGCAGCTCAAGGAGGACGGCCTGGAGGAGATGCCGGTGCCCGACGCGTTCCCGGACTCCAAGGAGTTCACCGAGCAGTTCAGCTACACGTACCTGGACTTCTCGCCCGGCACGGACGCGTCGGAGGGGCGCTGGGCGTCCGGGCCGGCGCCCGACGGCAAGGGCGAGTTCCGCTACGACCACAGCCCGCGCGCGCACGCGCCCGAGCCGGTCCTGCCGCCCGGCGACCCGCGGCTCTACGGCACGAACCCGGGCCTCGCCAAGGGCGCCGTCAACAAGGTCAAGAGCAAGCTCACCTGACGCCGTCGCGCCGGGTCGTCCGCGAGCGGCGGACGGCCCGGCGGCACCGTACCGGAGGAGGTGTGCCGTGACCGAACTCGTGCTCCGCCCGCTCGCGGACGCGTTCATGCAGGTGGGTGTCTACGTCGCCGTCATGGTGGCGCTCTTCGGCTGGCTGCGCTGGCGCCACGGCGACCGGGTCACCGACGGGCTCACCAGCCGGCCCCGGCTCGGTCCGCTGGTCGGCGCCCTGCTGGGCGTCAGCCCCGGCTGCGGCGGGGCGATCATCCTGATGCCGCTCTACGCCCGGGGGAAGGTCTCCTTCGGCACCGTGGTCGCGGCCCTGGCGGCCACCATGGGGGACTCGTCGTGGGTGGTGCTCGCCTGGAACCCCGTGTTCGCCCTCAAGATCCACGCGCTGCTCTTCGCGGTCGGCCTGGTGACCGGGTACGTCGTCGACGCGCTCGGCATCGACCCGGCCCGCGCGGTCAACCACCGGGTCGCCGCCGCGCCCGCGCCGGCCGGCCTGGCCGCCGCGGGCGGGCCGGACCTGGCCGGCTCGCGGCGGCTGCTCGGCGGGCTGCTGCCCCGCGTGCCGGCGTCCACGGCGTTCTGGGGGCTGACCACGCCGGCGTTCGCGGTGTCGGTGCCGGTGGTCTTCCAACTGGTCGACCCGGGCGCGCTGACCCGATCCTTCGGGGGCGTCGACCCGTACCTGGCGCTGGGGGTGCTCGGCACGCTCACCGCGGCGCTGATCTTCGCCGGAGGGCGGGGGAAGCTGGCCGACGACAGCCTGGAGACCGCGCAGCCCCGCTCGTTGCGGGAGACGTTGCGGCACAGCGCGCACGAGGCGTCCTTCGTCACCGTCTGGGTGGCCGTCGCGTACCTGGGCTGGCAGGTGGTGACCACCACGACGGGCTTCGACGGCTCCCAGCTCGCCCTCACCGGGCTCGTCGGCGTGCTGGTCGGCGCCGGCATCGGCCTCATCCCCGGGTGCGCGGTGCAGATCGTCTTCACCGGCCTGTACGTCAGCGGCGGCCTGCCGCTGCCCACCCTGGTCGCCAACGCGATCAGCCAGGACGGCGACGCGCTGATCCCGCTCGCCGCGCTGCGCCGGCACTCGGCGGCGCTCGCCACCGTCGTCACCACCGTGCCGGCGGCAGCCGTCGGCGCCGCCCTGCTCGTCCTGCTCTGATCCCGTACGGAGGGGAGATCCCGATGTCCGTCGCGATCCCGATCGCCCGCACCCGTCGCAAGCTCCTCGCCTTCGCCGTGCTGACCGGCGTCGCCGCGGTGGCCGGCCTGCCGGGCTGGACCGTCGCCGCGCTGGCGCTGACCTGCCTGGCGATCCCGCTCGCCGTGGCGGCCGCCGGGGGCACCGGCCTGGCGCGCGAGCTGCTGCGCCCGCAGCGCCGTCCCGGGGGCGAAGGTGGTCTGGGTCACAGCCCGGAACAAGGGGAACGATTTGTTACTTGAGTTGGACACGCTCAACTCAACGCGATAGCAGGTGTTCGATGGCAACTCTCCCGGTACTTCCCCTGACCGACGCCGTGCTCCTGCCCGGCATGGTCATCCCGGTGACCCTCGACCCGACCACCCAGGCCGCCGTCGACGCGGCCCGCGCCACCGGCGACCACAAGCTGCTCGCCGTGCCCCGCCTCGACGGCGAGTACGGCCCCGTCGGCGCGGTTGCCACCATCGAGAAGGTCGGCCGGCTGCCCAGCGGCGAACCGGCCGCCGTCATCCGCGGCCTGTCCCGCGCCCGGATCGGCTCCGGCGTACCCGGGCCCGGCGCCGCCCTCTGGGTCGAGGCGACCGAACTCGACGAACCCGCCCCCGCCGGCCGCGCCCGCGAACTCGGCCGCGAGTACCGCGCCCTCATGACGTCCGTGCTCCAGCAGCGCGGCGCCTGGCAGGTCATCGACGCCATCGAGCGGATGGCCGACCTCTCCGAGCTGGCCGACTCGGCCGGCTACGTCTCCTGGCTCAGCCTCGCCCAGAAGACCGAGCTGCTCGCCGCGCCGGACGTCACCGCCCGGCTGGAACTGCTCGTCGGCTGGGTGAAGGACCACCTGGCCGAGCAGGAGATCGCCGAGCAGATCAGCACCGACGTCCGCGAAGGGCTGGAGAAGTCCCAGCGGGAGTTCCTGCTCCGCCAGCAGCTCTCCGCCATCCGCAAGGAGCTCGGCGAGGACGAGCCGGACGGCTCCGCCGACTACCGGGCCCGCGTGGAGACCGCCGACCTGCCCGACAAGGTCCGCGAGGCGGCGCTGCGCGAGGTCGGCAAGCTGGAACGCGCCAGCGACGCCTCCCCGGAGGCCGGCTGGATCCGGACCTGGCTCGACACGGTGCTGGAGATGCCGTGGGGCACCCGTACCGAGGACGACACCGACCTGGCCGCAGCCCGCGCCGTGCTCGACGCCGACCACGCCGGCCTGGCCGACGTGAAGGACCGCGTCCTGGAGTACCTCGCCGTGCGCAACCGGCGGGCCGAGCGCAACCTCGGCGTCGTCGGCGGCCGGGGCTCCGGCGCGGTGCTCGCCCTCGCCGGCCCGCCCGGCGTCGGCAAGACCAGCCTCGGCGAGTCGATCGCCCGCGCGCTCGGCCGCAACTTCGTCCGCGTCTCGCTCGGCGGCGTCCGCGACGAGGCCGAGATCCGCGGCCACCGGCGCACCTACGTCGGCGCGCTGCCCGGCCGGATCGTGCGCGCCCTGCGCGAGGCCGGCTCGATGAACCCGGTCGTGCTCCTCGACGAGGTCGACAAGCTCGCCGCCGGCTACTCCGGCGACCCGGCCGCCGCCCTGCTGGAGGTGCTCGACCCGGCACAGAACCACACCTTCCGCGACCACTACCTCGAGGTCGACCTCGACCTGTCCGACGTGCTCTTCCTGGCCACCGCCAACGTGGTGGAGGCCATCCCCGGCCCGCTGCTGGACCGGATGGAGCTGGTCACCCTCGACGGCTACACGGAGGAGGAGAAGGTCGCCATCGCCCGCGACCACCTGCTGCCCCGGCAGCGGGAACGGGCCGGGCTCACCGCCGAGGAGGTCGGCGTCGCCGACGACGCCCTCGCCCGGATCGCGGGCGAGTACACCCGCGAGGCCGGCGTACGGCAGCTCGAACGGGCGCTCGCGAAGATCCTGCGCAAGGTCGCGGTGGCCCTGGCGACCGACCCGGCGCCGGTCCGCGTCGACACCGGCAACCTCGCCACCTACCTCGGGCGGCCGAAGTTCACCCCGGAATCGGCGGAGCGGACGGCGGTGCCCGGCGTGGCCACCGGCCTGGCCGTCACCGGCGCGGGCGGCGACGTGCTCTTCATCGAGGCCACCAGCATGGAGGGCGAGCCGGGGCTGACCCTGACCGGCCAGCTCGGCGACGTGATGAAGGAGTCGGCGCACATCGCGCTGTCGTACCTGCGCTCCAACGGGCGCCGGCTGGGGCTGGACCCGAACGCGCTGGCCGGACGGCGGATCCACCTGCACGTGCCGGCGGGCGCGGTGCCCAAGGACGGCCCCAGCGCCGGCATCACCATGGTCACCGCCCTGGCGTCGCTGGCCAGCGGCCGGCCGGTGCGGCCCGAGTTCGGGATGACCGGCGAGGTGACCCTCTCCGGCCGGGTGCTGCCCATCGGCGGGGTGAAGCAGAAGCTGCTCGCCGCCCACCGGGCCGGCCTGACCGAGGTGATCATCCCGGCCCGCAACGAGCCGGACCTCGACGACCTGCCCGCCGAGGTCCGGGAGGCGCTGACCGTGCACACCCTGGCCGACGTCGCCGACGTGCTCGCCCTGGCGCTGCGCCCGGCCGACGCCGACACCCGCCCCGACCCGGCGCTCGCCGCCGCCTGAGGCGTCGAGGAAGGGGCCCCCGCCACGCGGCAGGGGCCCCTTCCTTCGTCCAGGGCGCGGGAAGGGGAAGGCCCCTGCCCACACCGTCCTAGCGGCGGTCGCGCCGGTCGAAGTCCCGGTCGCGGCGCTCGCGCCGGTCGGCCCCGTCGAAGCGGCGCTCGCCGCCGCCGTCGCCGTCACGGTCCCGGCGTACGGTCGCCTTGCGGCCCTTGATGGTGCTGCCACGCAGCCCGGCGATCACCTCGTCGGCGATGCTCTGGGGCACCTCCACCAGCGAGAACCGGTCGGCGATCTCGATCGAGCCGATGTCCCGGCCGCTGACTCCGGTCTCGCCGGTGATCGCGCCCACCAGGTCCTGCGGGCGGACCCCGGCGCGCCGGCCCAGCCCGATGAAGACCTGGGTGGTGCCGCCGGTGCGGGGCCGGGCACCGCCCCGGCGCTCGCCCCGGCCACCGGCCTCCGGCCGCCCCTCACGCGGGCCCCGGACGGGGACCTGGGGGATCTCCTCCTCGTCGTCCGAGCCCGGCGACGTCGCCTCGTGCGCCAGCTTCACCGCCGCGAGGGCCACCTCCACCAGGTCGAACTCGTCGGTCAACGACTCGACGATCGCCCGGTACGGGTCGAGGTCGTCCTCCAGCAGGCTCTCCCGCAGGGCGCCCTGGGTCAGCTCCAACCGCCGGGTGCGCATGTCCGCCACCGTCGGGATCTTGTCGATGGCGATGCGCTGGCCGGTGACCCGCTCGATGGTCTTGAGCATCCGGTGCTCGCGCGGCTCGGCGAGGGTGATCGCCACGCCCTCCCGCCCGGCCCGGCCGACCCGGCCGATGCGGTGCACGTACGACTCGGGGGCCGACGGGACGTCGTAGTTGACCACGTGGGTGAGCTGCTCGACGTCCAGGCCGCGGGCGGCCACGTCGGTGGCCACCAGCAGGTCCGCGGTGCCCGTGCGCAGCCGGCCCATCACCCGGTCGCGCTGCTCCTGGCTCATCCCGCCGTGCAGCGCCTCGGCCCGGTAGCCCCGGCCGTTCATGGTCTCGGTGAGCCGGTCGACCTCCTCGCGGCTGCGGCAGAAGACGATCGCCGCCGTGGGGGACTCGACGTCCAGCACCCGGCCCAGCGCCGCCGGCTTGTGCGCCCGGGCAACGATGTACGCGCTCTGCCGCACCCGGGGCGCCTCGCCGGCCACCGGCTGCTCGCGGGCGATGAGGATGCGTACCGGGTCGGTCAGGTGCTTGCGGGCCAGCCCGTCGATGCGCGCCGGCATCGTCGCCGAGAAGAGCACCGTCTGGCGCTGCTCCGGCGCGTGCTCCAGGATCGCCTCGATGTCCTCGGCGAAGCCCATGTCGAGCATCTCGTCGGCCTCGTCGAGCACCACCGTGGCCAGCGAGCCCAGGTCGAGCGTGCCCCGGGCGATGTGGTCCAGCGCGCGGCCCGGGGTGGCGACCACGACGTCGACCCCGAGGTCCAGGGCGCGCAGCTGCCGGCCGATCGGCTGCCCGCCGTAGATCGGCAGCACCCGCGCGCCCAGGTCCTTGCCGTAGCGGTGGAACGCCTCGGAGACCTGCACCGCGAGCTCGCGGGTGGGCACCAGCACGAGCGCCACCGGGGCGCCGCCGGGCCGGTCGTCGGGCATCCGCTGCAACAGCGGCAGCGCGAAGGCGGCCGTCTTGCCCGTACCCGTCGCGGCCTGGCCCAGCAGGTCCCGACCGGCCAGCAGGGGTGGGATGGCCTCCCGCTGGATCGGAGTGGGCTCCTCGTAGCCCAGGGCGGTCAGCGCGCCCAGCAGCTCGGCGCGTAGTCCGAGGTCCGCGAAGGGGCTCGTGTCGTCGAGGGCGTCGGGGCCGGGCTCGGTGGGCGGGTCGTGCCGTACGGGTGCGGAACTCATGCCGTCAAGCTTTTCATCACCGCCGCGACGCCGTTTCGCCGACCGGCACAACGAGCACCCGCGCGGGTCCGGCGGGCGCCCGTCGCCGTGCTCCGGCGGGCTAGCCTGGCGGCGTGCGTACGGTCGAACTGGTCTGCTCGCCCGACCTGGAGGCCGCCGTGCGCGGCGCCTGGGAGCGGCTGGCCGCGGTGGGGCTGCCCAGCCTGGCCCGCAACGCCCATCCGACGAACCGGCCGCACCTGACCCTCGCCGCGGTCGACGAGTTCCCGCCCGGCGCGCAGCGGCGGCTGGCCGACCTGTTCGACGCGGGGCTGCCGCTGCCCGTGCGGCTGGACCGGATCGCGGTGCTCGACGGCAGCGCCCCGCTGGTGTGGCTGGTGCACCCGTCGCCGGAGCTGACCGCCCTGCACGCGTCGGTCTGGGACGTCCTCGCCGGGGCCCCGGGGCAGCGTCCCTGGCACGCGCCGGGGCACTGGCGTCCGCACCTGAGCCTGGCGCTGCGCTTCCGCGACGCCGATCGCCGGCTGGCCCGCGCGGTGGCGGGCGTCGACCGCCCCGACGGGGCCTTCGTCGCCGGGCGCAGCTACGACGGGCAGAGCCGGACGGTCAGCCCGCTCGGCGGCGCCGGCCGCCGCACGTGACCGGCGGGGGAGCCGCCCCGGCCCCGCCGCCGGCCCGCCGCACGTGACCGCCAGGCGTGCCG
>NZ_WAAS01000029.1:0-43542 GCF_008806585.1 Micromonospora sp. AMSO12t | reverse complement strand
ACCGACGCACCCGCGAAGCCCTCGTCGACGGCCTCGGCCTCGAACCCGGCCGCAGCCTCCAAGAACTCCAACAACGCATCCTCGAACACGACGCCAAAATCCAAATCCCCGCACTCACCCACTAACCACGGCCGTGACCGCCTGCCGGCACCGCGCCGACGGCCCAGGACACGATCAGGCGCAGTGGCCCCTGACGGTCGGCGAGACCGTCGGGAGCCACTGCGCCTGATGCGGTCCGCACCGCTGCCCGGCCCGCGACGCGCGGGCCGGGCGGCGTGGTGTCCGCCTACCGGTGGTTCAGCAGCACCGGCAGCGACGCCACGTCGTTCGCCATGAACGAGCGCAGCGGCTGGATCTCATCCGGTGCCACGGCCAGCGCGAGGTGCGGGAAGCGGGCGAACAGCGCCGGCACCGCCACGACCGCCTCCAGGCGCGCCAGGCGGGCCCCGGGGCAGAAGTGCGGACCCGCCCCGAACGCGAGGTGGTCCTTGTTCTCCCGGTCGATGTCGAACACGTCCGGGTTCTCGTGGACGGCCGGGTCGCGGCCGTGCGCCAGGTAGCTGATGAGGATGGCGTCGCCCGCCCGGATGACGACCCCCTCGCCGAGGTCGATGTCCTCCTTCGCCCAGCGCATCGGCAGTGCCGCCACCGGGCAGTGCGCCCGCAGCGCCTCCTCGATGGCGTCCGGCCAGCGGGCCGGGTCGGCCAGCAGGGTCGCCAGCTGGTCCGGGTTGGCGAGCAGCTCGCGGACCGTGTGGTCGATCAGCGTCACCGTCGTCTGGCTGCCGCCGCCGATGAGCAGCAGCAGCATGTCGACCAGCTCCTGCTCGCTGAGCGGCTCCTCGCCCTCCACCCGGGCCGCCATCAGGAAGCTCGTCAGGTCGTCGGACGGCTCGCGGCGCTTGAGGTCGATCAGCGTACGCATGGCGACGTTCATGTCGACGTAGACCGCGGCCGACTCCTCCTCCGGCACGTTGTCGGTGTTCAGCACCACGCGCAGGATCCGCAGCACCTCGGGCCGCAGGTCGTCCGGCACCCCGAACAGGTCGCAGATCACCCTGGTCGGCAACTGCTGGGAGTAGATGGTGTGCAGGTCGACCGGCTCGTCCGCCGGGTGCGTCGCCAGGTCGTCGAGCAGCCGCCGGGCGACGAGCTCCACGTGCGGGCGCATCGCGTCGATCCGCTTCGGGGTCAGCGCCGGCGCCACGAGCTGCCGCAGGCGCTGGTGCTCGCGGCCCTCCGCCGTGGACATGGACTCGACGTCCACCCACGGCGACAGCCACTTGATCTCGCCGGGGGTGTAGCTGGGCACGTTCTTCTTGACGTTGCGGGAGACCCCGGGGTGGGTCAGCAGGCGCCGGACCACGTCGCCGCGGGTGATCGACCAGGCCAACATGCCTTCCGGCAGCTCGACGGCCACTGCGGGGCCGGCCGCACGGAACTCGTCGATCTGCGCGTACAGGCACTTGCCGCCGCGACTGTCGATCTGGGTGGTGGGGGCAGCGCTGAAGTCGACCATAGTGCGCCTCCTACGATGATGAGGGAACGCAGAGAAAGGTAACTGTCGATCGGGAACTGTCGGGTAACCGCTTTCTCGCACCCGCCACGAATTCGCCTGGACAAAGGCGCAGATCATTGCGTCGTGCCGGCCTACCAACCTATCGTCCTACCACGACACGTGTCAGGGAGCGGCGATCCCGCCCTACTCACCGAATTCTGCGGCAACCCCATTTGTTAACGCGTGTGCGGAGGCACAAACATGGACAGGATTCGCCGGGTCGGCGTCGTCGGGTGCGGGGTCATGGGCGCCGGGATCGCCGAGACGTGCGCGAGGGCCGGCTTGGACGTGCTCGTCGCGGTGTCGCGGCCGGCTTCCCTCGTACCGGGCCGGGCGCGGCTGACCGCGTCGCTGGACCGCGCGGTGGGCCGGGGCAAGCTCAGCGAGGCGGATCGGGACGCGACGCTGGGTCGGGTGTCCTTCACCGCCGACCTCACGGACTTCGCCGACCGGCAGCTGGTGGTCGAGGCCGCCTCGGAGCAGGAGTCGATCAAGCTCGACGTGTTCGCCACCCTCGACAAGGTCGTCGAGGACGAGGACGCGATCCTCGGCTCGAACACGTCCTCACTGCCCATCGTGAAGCTCGGCGGCGTCACCGCCCGGCCCGAGCAGGTGGTGGGCATCCACTTCTTCAACCCCGCGCCGGTGCTCCCCCTCGTGGAGGTCGTCGGCTCGGTGCGTACGGACCCGCGGACCGTCGAGACCGTCGACGCGTTCGTCACCGAGGTGCTCGGCAAGCAGGTCGTCCGCGCCAAGGACCGCGCGGGCTTCGTGGTGAACGCGCTGCTGATCCCGTACCTGCTCTCCGCCGTGCGGATGGTGGAGTCCGGGATGGCGTCGGTGGCCGACATCGACAAGGCGATGACGCTCGGCTGCGCGCACCCGATGGGTCCGCTGCGCCTCGTCGACCTGATCGGGCTCGACATCGTGGCCGCGATCAGCGAGTCGCTGTACCGGGAGTTCCGGGAGCCGCACTACTCGCCGCCGCCGCTGCTCGCCCGCATGGTGGCCGGCGGCATGCTCGGCAAGAAGTGCGGCCGGGGCTTCTACGAGTACGGGCGATGAGCGCGTACGCCGCCGCAACGTCCCCCGCGGAGGTGGGCTGAACCATGGACCTCGTCGACCGTCTGCACCGCGTCGTCGCCGACGCGAAGTACCTGTCCCTGTCCACCGTCTCCCCCGACCGCCGGCCGTGGACGGCGGTGCTCCAGTACGCGTGGCTGCCCGACCCGCTGCGCTTCCTGTTCGGCTCCGCCACCCAGTCCCGGCACAGCAGGCACGTGGCGGCCCGCCCGACGGTGAGCGGGGCCCTCTTCGTCACCGGCGACGGCGGGCTCACCGAGGTCGACGGCGCCCAGTTCACCGGCACCTGCCGGGAGCTGACCGCCGACGAGGTACGCGCACACCACGCGACGTTCTACGACGCCCTGCTGCCGGACGACGCGAGCAGGGCGGAGTACACCCTGCCCGTGTCGGCGCTGCTGCCGCCGGCGGAGCACCGGATCTACCAGATCTCGGTGGACCGCGTGTGGCTCGTCGACACCAGCACCTGGATCGAGGACCGGATCGACCGCCGGATCGAGGTGGACCTGCCCTGAGCGGGGCGGGTCCACCCCGGTCCCGGGGTCACTCGGCCATCGTCGCCCAGAACACCGCCTCGTAGGCGTGCACCATCCGCGCCGCGCGCAGGGCCTCCACCGGGTCGTCGCCCGCCGCGAGGCCGGTCGACACCACCCCGGCCGCCTGCTCCAGCACCTCGTCCGGCGTCTCCGCGAAGTAGCGGAAGTGCGCGACCGCCTCGTCGGAGAACCCGTAGCGCGCCTGGAGGGCATCGGCCATCCGGGCGTAGAAGCCGCCCGACTCCTCGACGTTGACCAGCAGGGCCAGCGGGATCGCCGACCGCGGCCCGAACACGGCGGTCCGGACGATGAAGGAGGGGTACGCCTGGGCCAGCGGTCGCGGCTCGTGCGCCCGCAGCTCCTTCTCCCCCAGGCCCACCGCGGCGGCGAAGGCCGGCAGCAGGCCCAGCGCCTCCTCCTCGGCGCCCGCCATGGCCAGGAACAGCGGCTCGGGGAAGCGGGCCGCCAGGAACGCGAAGCTGCTCCGGTCGCTGGACACCAGGTGGTGCAGCTCGCCGGCCAGGGCGCGCAGCCGGTCGGCCGACACCTCACCGCGCTCCAGCAGCTCCAGGAACCGGTTGGGCGCCAGCTCCAGCGACCGCCGGCCCTGTGCCACCAGCTCTGCCACGTGCTCGTCCACTAGTCACCTCCGAATCGTGCGGTGCAGGTTCGGGCCGCTCGCCGGTCCCGGTACGGGCTCGGCGATCCACGGCCCCTCGATGGACGCGTCGAGCACGCCCTCTTCCAACCAGGTGAAGCTGCCGCCCAGCACCCGCCGGGCGACCGCGACGTCGTCGCCGTCGGTGTCGTCCCGCAGCCGCCGGCGCAGCTCCGCCACCCGCTGGCGGGACTGGCGGCAGAACGCGTCGGCCAGCTCGACCGCCGTGTCGCCGAGCGCCCTGGCGTACACGCAGGCGGCGGTCATCGCGTACAGCTCGGCGGCGATGTCCACGACGCGCCCGAGGAACAGCTGCCGCTCGGCGACCGCCTCGCCCCACCGCTCCCGGCCGTCGGCGAGGTGCCGGGCCATCTCGGCGCTCGTCGCGTCGGCGAACGACAGGTGCCCGGCCAGGTCGCCGAAGCCGGGCGGCGGCGTGAACGGCGTGGACCCCTCGGCCGGGCCCTCCTCGTCCGCCAGCGCGTCGGTCCCGACGAAGACGCGCAGCGCCTCGCTGGAGCCGTCGAAGATCCGGCCGATGCGCAGGTCCCGGAACAGCTGCTCGACGGGGACGCCGCGCTCACCGCGCGCGGCGGCCGACTCGGCGGTCTCGTACCCGCGGCCGCCCCGGATCTGCATCAGCTCGTCGACGATCCGCCACGCCTGCTCCGACGCGAACAGCTTCGCGAGCTCGGCCTCGGTGTGCGTGTCCAGCACGCCGGCGTCGGCGTGCCGGCCGGACACCTCGACCATGGCCTCCAGCGCGAAGGCGGTCGCCGCGATGTAGGCGATCTTGCTCGCCACCGCCTCGTGCTCGCCGATCGGCCGGTCCCACTGCACGCGTACGCCGGACCACTCGCGGGCGATCTTCAGGCTCCACTTGGCGGCGGCGGCGCAGACGGCGGGCATCGACAGCCGGCCGGTGTCCTGCGCGGCGAGCGCCACCTGGAGCCCCTGCCCCTCCGGCCCGATCCGGCGGCTCGCGGGCACCACGACCCGGTGCAGCCGGACGACCCCGTTCTCCAGGCCGCGCAGCCCCAGGAAGGAGCTGCGGTGCTCCACCGTGACCCCCGGCGCGTCGGCCTCCACCACGAACGCGGACATGCCTCCCGGGCCGCTCTCCGTGGGCGGGACCAGGGCCATCACCACGATCAGGTGGGCGATGGTGCCGTTGGTCGTCCACAGCTTCACCCCGTCGAGGCGGTAACCGCCGTCGTCGGTGGGGGTGGCGGTGGTCCGCATCCGGAAGGGGTCGTTGCCGATGTCGGGCTCGGTGAGGGCGAAGGCGGAGATCTCGCGTACGCACCTCGGCAGCAGCTCACGCTTCTGCGCGTCGGTGCCGAACAGCCGCAGCGGCTGGATGAGGCCGATCGCCTGGTGCGCGCCGAGCAGCTCACCGAGCGAGGAGTGCGCCGTGCTGACGATCATCAGCGCCCGGTGGTAGCAGACCCCCGACAGGCCGAGCCCGCCGTACTCCCTGGGGAGCTTGATGGCGAACGCGCCGAGGTCGCGCAGGCCGTCGACCACCTCGTCGGGGATCCGGTCCTCGCGCTCGATGAGCCGGCCGTCCACCTTGTCGGTGCAGAACGCGCGCAGCCGCGCGAGGAACGCCTCGGCGTCGGCGTCGAGCCCGGCGTCGGGCAGCGGGTCGAGCAGGTCGACCCGCAGCCTGCCGCGCAGGAGTTCGCTGCCGAAACTCGGTCTGGTCATCGTTGCCTCCCCGTTGCGCGGGTGGGTCTGGATCGGGACACGGGCCGGGCCACGTTCGACTCGCGTGAGCGGGTGCGCCCGTGGCCCGGTCCTCGACGTGGGTCAGCGCGCCGGCACGGCCTTGATCAGCGAGAGCGGGCCCGCGGCGCCGTGGCCGCAGGACTCGACGGTGAAGCCGGTCTCGGCGAGCAGGGACCGGAACTCGCTCTCGGTCCGCTCCCGGCCGCCGGCGGTCACCAGCATGTTGATGTCCGTGTAGAACATCACCGGGTTGTCGGTGTTCGCGGTGTCCGGCAGCACGGATCCGACGATCAGCAGCGTGGCGTCGGCGGGGATGTGGGCACGCACCGTGGCCAGCAGCTTCCGGGCGTTCTCGTCGTCCCAGTCCTGGAAGACGCTCTTGATGATGTACAGGTCGCCGCCCTCGGGGACCGACGAGAAGAAGTCGCCCGCCACGATCTCGCACCGGTCGGCGACACCGGCGGTGGCGAGCACGCCGGCGGCCTCGGCCACGCCCGCGGCGCTGTCGAAGCACACCCCCCGCAGGTGGGCGTGGGTGCCGAGGATCGCGGCGAGCAGCGTCCCGTCGCCGCCGCCGACATCCACGACGGTACGGACGCCGGAGTAGTCGTACCCGTCGGCGACGAGCTGGGCGGACGCCCTCGACTCCTGCCCCATCGCCACGTTGAACAGCGCGGACAGCTCGGGGTTCTCGGCGAGGTGCACGTAGGCGTTCTTGCCGTGCACGTGGTCGAAGGCGCACTCACCGGTCTCGATGGTGTGCCGCACCTGCTGCCAGGACGCGAACAGCGTGGGGTTGGTGAAGAACCGGGTGAACGCCCACAGCGTGTTCGGCGAGTCGGTGCGCAGCTGCTCGCCCACCTCGGTCAGCCGGAACTCGCCCGGCGCCGGCTCGACCAGCACGCCGATGGCCACGAGGGTCCGCAGCAGCCGGTGCAGCGACGGCGCGTGGGTGCCCGTCGCCTCGGCGAGCTGCGCGCTCGTGACCCGGCCGTCGTGGATGTGGTCGGCGAGCTTCAGCTCGGCGGCGAGCGCGAGCGACTGCGAGGCCATGTAGCCGCCGATGATCTCGATCAGGGCGGCACGGTTGCGGATCTTGGAGGCCAGGGTGGCCGGAACGGTGCTGGTCATGAGGCATGCCTTTCCGCGAGGGGGTGTCGAACCCACACGTTGGGCTCGACGTAGACGGCGTGGTCGTGGTCGACGTTCACCGCGACCGGGGTCAGGGCACCCGGCACGACGACCGGTCCGCTGGTGTCGAAGGGCAACCCGGTCCAGTCGCGCCACTGCGCGAGGCTGCCGGAGATCGTCATGGAGGCCGGGCAGACCTGGAGCACCTGCCCGCCCGCCCGGACGTGCACGCGCAGCCACGGGTCGGCCGGCAGCCCGTCGTCGCGGGTCCGGGCCGCGTACCCCGGCATCGGCTCGTGCGGCTCGGCGTGCTTGCCGCTGGGCCGGACCGGCCCGACGACGTCGCGGTAGCCGTGCCGGCGGGCGTTGTCCTTGACCGCCGCCAGGACGCGCCCCGACATGTTCCGGGCCTGCATGCCGGGCACCACGGCGATCTCCAGCGCGCACAGCGCGGTGAGGTCGCGGCCGGCGGAGGTGTCGAGCATGCTCATCCCCAGCACCGCGTCCCAACCGGTGTCGGGCAGGCTCGCCGGGTCACCGTCCCAGGCGAACGGCACGCCGGCCGCGCGGGCCACCACCTTGTCGTCGGATTCGACGACGACGAGCTGGTGCTCCGGGTACCGGTCGAAGGCCCAGCCGATCACCATCGGCTCGGGCGGGATGTACTCGGGCCACGAGGCCTCCATGTGGAGCATCGCGTCCCGCAGGTCCGGTCGCTCGGCGAGCGTCAACACGCGCACGGGGTCACCTCCCTCGGTCAGGCGGCCAGGCTGCGCGCGGGCAGCGGGTCCGCGGGCATGGCGCAGTGGTCGTCGGCGTGCCTGCGCAGCAGCGCCAGGTATTCGGTACGGGGCACCGCGACCGCGCCGATGAGCTTCGCGTGGTCGCCGTCGTGCTGGACGTCGACCGCCACGCCGCCGCTCTCCGCGACGCGCCGCACCAGGCACGCGACCGCGACCTTCGCGGCGCCGCTGCGCAGCGCGAACTGGGAGTCGGCGCTGAACACGCCACCGACCCGTACGCCGAACGTGCCGCCGACCAGCTCGTCGCCCTCCCACACCTCGACGCTGTGGGCGTGCCCCGCCACGTGCAGCTCGCGCAGCGCCGACACGAGCCGGTCGGTCAGCCACCGGGGCTCGCGGCCCACGCGGCAGTGCTGGACCACCCGGTCGAAGCAGACGTCGAGCGTCGTCGTCCACTCGACCTTGTTGCGCAGCTGCCGCCGCAGGCTGCGCTGGATGCGGGCCTGGTCGACGTGGATCACCGGGCGCGGGTCGGGCGAGCACCAGGCGACGGCGTACGGGTCCGCGCTCCCGGCGAGCACCGCGATCCGGCCGGCGGCGACGTCCGCCTCGTAGGTGAACTCGCTGACGATCTTCCGCTCCTCGGTGTCGGCCGGGAACGGGAACAGCCCGTGCCGGTAGGCGCCGAGGAGCGTCGTCGCGGACAGGTCGTCGCCGAACGCGACCGGGCCCTCGGTGGGGGCGTGGGTGAGGTCGAGCGTCTCCCAGCCCATCACGCGGCCCGCAGGAACTCGGTGCGGGTGAGGTAGCCGATGTAGCGGTCGAGCATCTCCGCGTCCACCGTCGGGATCTCGATGCCGCTGCCGCGCAACGCGTGCTCCACGTTGGTGCGGGAGAAGACGGGGAACGTCGTCTCCAGGTACATCTCCGCGACGCTCATCTGGCCCGTCGCGCAGCGGTCGATGAACAGCGGCGCGAAGGGGGTCATCGGATGGTCGGGCTGTTCGACCGCGACCCGCACCATCTCGTCGAGCCACTCGGCCCAGGTCACCTCGCGGATGTCGTGCCCGTGCGCCCGCAGGCGCTCGACCAGCACCGAGATGTTGACCTTCCCGGGGTTGGTGAGGTGGTAGACCTCGCCGTCGGGCCGGGACGCCCGGGCGATGTGCGCGACCGCGGCGGCGAACACGTCGACCGGCGTGTAGTCCAGCGGCAGCTCCGCGACGGGGGCGGTGCCGGTGTCCACCACGAACTTCTTCATCGCGCACATCTCCGTGGCGATGTTCCACGCGCCGTTGACCCGGTCGCCGGAGATGTCGGCGGCCCGGTAGATCGCCACCGGCAGCCCCTGCTCCGCCGCCCGGTGCAGCAGCGCCTCGGCCACCCACTTGCTCTCCACGTAGCCGACGGAGAGGTGGTCGGCGTACGCCAGCGGGGTGTCCTCGTCGACGTGCCGGACGCCGGCGGTGCCGAAGCCCGCGACGACGGCCATGGTCGACGTGTAGTGGACCGGGACGTTGCGGTGCCGGGCGGCCATCCGGATGATCTCGCGGGTGCCGTCGACGTTCGCCGGCCGCATGTGCGCGTACGGGTAGATGAAGTTGACGGCCCCGCCGGGGTGGTGGATGACGTCGACCGTGCGCGCCAGCTCGTCGAAGGCCGCCTCGGACAGGCCGAGCCCGGGTGCCGCGAGATCGCCGGGGACGGCGACGATCCGGCCCGCCGCCTGGTGACCGGCGAGGTCCTCGCCGAAGTAGTGCCGCGCGTTGGCCTGGATGCGGGCCAGGCCCTGCTTCGGCCCGTCGGCGCGCACGAGGCAGTGCACCACGGCGTCCGTGCTCGTCAGCAGCTCCCGCAGCAGGTAGATGCCCAGGAAGCCGGTGGCGCCGGTGAGGAACACGTGGCGGGGGTCCTGCCAGCGCGGCTCGTCGGACACGTCGCGCCGGACCTGCACGTCCAGCTCCGTCTCGGCGGCGAAGTCCACCCGCTTGCGGGTGTCGTCGCCAGCGAGCGTGCCTTCCCGGGCCTCGCGCACCGCCCGCGCCAGGCCGCGCGGCGTCGCGTCCTCCAGCAGCAGCCGGATCAGCGGACGTACCTGGGTGATGAGCACGCCGAAGGAGCCACGGATCTTCGCGAGCAGCTCGGCGGCGAGGATCGAGTTGCCGCCCTGCGCGAAGAAGTTGTCGTCCGGCAGCACCCGGGGCACGCCGAGCACCTGCCCCCACAGCCGGGTCACGCCGCGCTCCACGAGGTCGACGGGCGTGTCGTCCGCCGCCTCGGCAGCGACCGTCGCGGTGCCCGGCGCGGGCAGCGCGGCCAGGTCGACCTTGCCGTTGGTCTTCAGCGGCAGCTCGTCGAGTGCGACGAACGCCGTCGGCACCATGTAGTCGGGCAGGTGGCGGCTGACGAACTCGCGCAGCTCCGCGACGTCCAGGGGCCGTGGGCCGGTGTGGTACGCGGCCAGGCGCCGCTGGCCGTCGTGCTCGTACGTGGTGACGGCGACCGTGTCGACGCCCTCGTGCGCCGCCAGCGCCGCCTCGATCTCGCCGGGCTCCACCCGGAATCCACGGATCTTGACCTGCCGGTCGATGCGCCCGATCACCTCGAGGTTGCCCTCGGCGGTCCAGGCGCCCAGGTCACCGGTCCGGTACATCCGCGCGCCGGGCTCGGACGCGAACGGGTCCGCGCGGAAGCGGCCGGCGTCGTCCTCGGTCAGGTAGCCGCGCGCCACACCGCGACCGCCGATGTGGATCTCACCGCGCTCGCCGGGGCCGACCGGCCGGCCGTGCTCGTCAAGGACGTACACGACGGTGCCGGGCAGCGGCCGGCCGACGGGAGCCGCGCCGCGGGCGGGCAGCACGTCGGCGGTCAGGTCCATCAGGCAGGAGGTGATCGTGGTCTCGGTGAGCCCGTAGGCGTTGACCAGCCGTACCCCCGGCATCAGGTCCAGCGCCGTGCGGCAGTCCTCCGCGTTGACCGCCTCGCCACCCACGATCACCAGCCGGACCGGCAGGTCACCGGCCCCCGCGCCGGCCTCGGCGAGGAAGCGGCGCCAGTACGCGGGGGTCAGGTCCATCACGGTGACCCCGTGGTGGCGCAGCCGCTCCGGCAGCTCGCTGGGCGCCCAACTCAGCTCGGGCAGCACCAGCGTCGCCCCGCCCAGCAGCGCGACCGTGATCTGCTCGATGGAGGTGTCGAAGGAGAGCGCGCCGAACTGCAGCACCCGGTCGTCGGGGATGACGCCGTAGCGGCCGGCCAGCTCCCCGCACAGGTAGCTAAGCGAGTCGTGGTTGACCACGACGCCCTTCGGCGTACCCGTGGATCCCGACGTGTAGATGATGTAGGCGGCGTCCCCGCCGCCCTCCGCCACGGCCGGGGCGGTCGCGGCGCCGTCCGCGACGCTCGCGGTGAGCGCCCTGACCGGCAGGTCGGCGAAGCGCGCCAGGTCGCGCCCGTGGGTGACGACGGTGGTGCAGTCGGTCTCCTTCACGAACGCCTCGACCCGGCTGTCCGGCAGCCCCGGATCCACCGGCAGGTAGGCCGCGCCCGCCTTCCAGATGGCGAGCAGGCCGACGATGGCGTCGATGGAGCGTTCCAGGTGGACCATGACCACGGAGTCCGCGCCGACGCCCTCGTCGACGAGGTGGCGGGCCAGGCCGTTCGCCCGGCGCTCCAGGTCCGCGTAGCTGATGTGCGCGTCGCCCTGCACGACCGCGGTCCGGTCGGGCTGCGACGCCGCGCGGACGGCGATGAGTTCGTGGACACGCGGTTGCGTACGGATGTTCATGTTTTCCCTCGGGTGTGAGCACGGTCGTACCCGTGGATTTACCTGCCGCTGACCCAACGAAATTCGATACGGGCGACACTACTGCCTGCCGGCGGTTCCCCCGACTACCAGAATGAGCATGGAACCAGAATTGACACTACTCATCAGGGTAGTCCTTTAGGCGCGGTCCACCCTTCGTCGAATTCAACGTGGAGGACGCCGGAAATCGCTATGTGGCAGTGGTGCCCGGAAGGTCCGGACCGCCCGCTACGCCGCGGAGGAGACCGGCACGTGGCGGACGAGTTCCGCCCGCGAGGAGATGCCCAGCCGGCGGAACAGGCTACGCAGGTGGTAGTTGACCGTGTGCGGCGACAGCCGTACCCGGGTCGCGATCTGCCGGTTGGTCATGCCCTCGGCGACGAGCCGCGCGATGGCCCGCTCGACGCCGCTGAACGACTCCCACGCGCCACCGGTGTCCGGGCGGTGCTCGCGGGCGGCGGGCGTGGAGCGCAGCCCGATCCTGCGCCGCAGGTCGGCGGGGGCCACGGGCTCCGCCGACGGGTCGGCGGCGCGGGACGCACCGGTCACGGCCCGGCGCCGGCGCAGGCGGTCGCGGTCGGCGCGGAGCGCCTGCCGCACGGCGGGCGGCAGGGCGTCGAGCACCGCCCACCACACCAGTTCGTGCCGGAAGGCGAGGTCGTCGCCCACCCAGTCGAGCAGACCGGCGTCGAGCAGCGCATCCAGGTCCGGCAGCAGCTGGGCGGTGTTCCGCCGGGTCATCGCCGTCAGCTCCGCGAGCTGGCAGGACCGACCGAGCACGGCGGCCACCCGCAGCAGCTGCCACGCTCCGGTCGGCGCGCCGCGCAACGTGGCACGGACCAGCTCCTGGACCCGCTTCGGCGTCCGCGCCCGGCCGGGCCCGTCGGTGACGCCCTCGACGCGGATCCCCTCGCGCAGCGCGGCCAGCAGCAGCGGGTCCCCCGCCGCGGCGGCGACGAGCAGGCGCATGGCAGGATCCGCCACGACACCGGGCGGATCGGCGACGAGCCGACCCACGGTGTCCCCGGCCAGCGGGCGGCCCGCCTCGGCGAGCGCCCCGCCCCTCTGCGACAACTGCTCGTCCTCGTATGCCACGACGCAATCGTGCACGTGAATGTCTGCCGGTCTCAACATTGCCTTACCACCAGGTACGCCGAGCAATTACCCGCACGTGGGGGAAGCGACACCGCAGCGGCTTGCCGGCGGGTGACCCGGGATTGCTTCGATCAATGTAATGACGTCGCGAGAGAGGCGGGCAGTTGTGGAACCCGTTGTGGTCCAGGATTTCGTACCGGCGATCGACCTGTCGGGCCGCACCACCGCCGAGGGGCGCGCGGCCATCGCGGCAGCCATCGGCAAGGCGTGCGAGGGTTCGGGGTTCTTCACCGTCGTGGGGCACGGCGTGCCCCGGGAACTGGTGAACCGCATGTACACCACCACGAAGACCTTCTTCACCCGACCGGAGGAGGAGAAGGACCGGAGCGCGAACCGCGGCTCCGGGGTGTCGGGCCTGCGCCGCCCGGGCGGCCCGTACGAGGCGTTCGCCGCGCACGTGACGGGCGACCTGAGCGACGAGGAGCGCGCGCGGCTCGGCACGCACCCGGCCACCTGGAAGGCGGCGAACATCTGGCCGGACGACGACTTCAAGGCGGTCTGGTACGAGTACATCGCCGCCATGACCGAGCTGTCGGCGGACATCATGCGGCTGTTCGCGCTCGCCCTCGGGCTGCCGGAGGACTTCTTCGACAGCAAGTTCGACGAGCACGTGTCCCTGATCATCGCCAACTACTACTACCCGACGCCCGACGACGGCGTGCTGCGGCGGGAGATGCACACCGACTGGGGCAGCCTGACGGTGCTCTACGTGGAGGACGAGCTGGGCGGGCTCCAGGTGCGGCGCGGCGACGACGACTGGCTGGACGTGCCCGCCATCCCCGGCAGCTTCGTGGTCAACATCGGCGACCTGATGGCGTTCTGGACCGGCGGCCGCTGGGCGTCGACCGTGCACCGGGTGGTCAACCCGGAGGGGACGGACGCGCCGTCGCGCGTCTCCATCCCCTTCTTCTACCTGCCCAACCACGACACCACCATCGAGCCCATGCGCCCACTGGCCCAGGAGAGCGCCGAGGCCGGGCTCGACCGGGTGACCGTCGGCGAGTGGTTCTCGCACAAGATGCAGTCGACGTACCAGGCTTCCGCGTAGCCGACCCCGCGGCGCCCGCCGGACCGCCCCGCAGACGCGGTCCGCCGGGCGCCGCGCGGTGGGCGGGCCGCCGGGCGCTCCGGGCGCGCGGCGCATCGGCGACGGGCGCTCCGCCGGGCGGCGGTCCGGTGTCAGAGGGAACGCACCGCACCCGGCACGGTGAACTCGATGGTCTCGCGGGCGACCTCGCGCTCCACCACCGTCACCGGCCCGCGCGCCCGCAGCGCCTCGACCACGCCCTCGACCAGGCGCGGCGGGGCGGACGCGCCCGCGGTGACCCCGACCGTGGTGACACCCGCCAGCCACTCCGGCAGGATCTCCGCCGCGTCCTCGATGAGGTGGGCCGGTCGACCGGCGCGGCGGGCCAGCTCGACGAGCCGTTGCGTGTTCGCCGAGTTGGTCGAGCCGACCACGAGCACGAGGTCGGACTCCTCGGCGACCGCACGCAACGCCGCCTGCCGGTTGGTCGAGGCGTAGCAGATGTCGGCCGAGGACGGCCCGCGCAGCGCGGGGAACCGCTGGCGCAGCACGTCGAGCACCTCGGCGGTCTCGTCCACGGCGAGCGTGGTCTGGGTCAGGTACGACACCCGGTCCGGGTCGGGCACCTGGACCGTGTGCGCGTCCTCCAGCGACTGCACGAGCAGCATCCGCTCCGGCGCCTCACCCAGGGTGCCCTCGGTCTCCTCGTGCCCCGCGTGCCCCACGAGCAGGACGGTGTCCCCACGGTCGGCGTACCGGCGCGCCTCCGTGTGCACCTTCGCCACCAGCGGACACGTCGCGTCGAACACCTCCAGGCCGAGCCGGTCGGCCTCGGCGCGCACCACGGGCGACACCCCGTGCGCCGAGAACACCACAGTCGCGCCGGCGGGTACCTCGGCGAGTTCCTCGACGAACACGGCGCCGCGCGACTCCAGGTCGGCGACGACGTGCGCGTTGTGGACGATCTGTTTGCGGACGTACACCGGGCTGCCCCGGCTGGCGAGCGCACGCTCGACGATCTCGATCGCACGCTCGACACCGGCGCAGAACGCACGCGGTGCCGCGAGCAGTACCGTTACGGACTCGGCTACGGACATCGCGCACTCCTTCCCACGCATCTCCGCAGTATCGAGCCGTGTCCTCGCAATCCGGTGGGGTTCCGATGGAGCACCAGCAACGACGCCCCGCGCCGGGACGCCCGCTATCCGTGCACCTGGTAGGCGGCGAGGACCGTCTCGGAGATGAGGCGGGGGGCGTCCGCCCGGTCCACCTTCCCGCTGGCCACGTCGGCGGCGGCGCCCTTCATGATGTGGTGCAGCACGCTGGTCAGCCAGCTGGCCGGCAGGTCGACCCGGAACACCCCCTCGTCCTGACCCCGGCGGATCAACTGGTCGACGCGTCGCGCCGGCTCGGCGTGCAGCTCGTGCACGCGTTCGGGCGGCAGCGACGCCTGCGCCGCCTCCAGCACGGCGCTCGACTGGGCGATCAGCAGCCAGCTCGACCGGATCAGCACACGCAGGGCGTCCCGCGGGTCGCCGGTCAGGTCGAGGCCTGCCAGGAGTTCCTCCCCCTCGGCCAGCACCCGGGTCAGCGCGGCCTCGACCAGGGCGTCCCGGGACGGGAAGTGACCGTAGAGGGTCACCCGGCCCACCCGCGCCGCCTGCGCGATGTCGCTGACGCTGGCGTCGGGGTCGCGACTCAGGCAGCTCACCGCCGCCTCCAGGATCCTCTCCACGTTCTGCTGGGCGTCGGCCCGGCGGGTCGGCTTGGCGAGTGGGCGAGTCATGGAACTTCCCCTAAGTCGAACAGACGTGCATGAGTTAACGTGTCTCCGTAACTTGAACACTACCGTTCAACTTGGCGGAGGAGCCTGGCAGCCATGGCGGAACCTGTGACCGCAACCGAAACTCCCACACCCGCGAGTCCGCATCCGCAGCGCTGGCGGATCCTGGGCCTCGTCGGCATCGCCCAACTGATGCTGATCCTGGACGTCACCGTCGTCGCGATCGCCCTGCCGCACATGGGGTCGGACCTGGGGATGGATCGGGAAGCCCTCACGTGGGTGGTGAGTGGATACACCCTCACCTTCGGCGGCCTGCTGCTGCTCGGCGGGCGCGCCGCGGACCTGTTCGGCGCCCGGCGCCTCGTCCTCGCCGGGCTCCTGCTGTTCAGCGCCGCGTCCCTGACGGCGGGGCTGGCGACCAGCGGCCCCATGCTGCTGGGCGGTCGCGTCGGGCAGGGCCTCGCGGCGGCGCTCCTCTCCCCCGCCGCCCTGTCCCTGGTCGTCACGATCTTCGACGGCGACGAGCGCAACAAGGCGCTCGGCATCTGGTCGGCGCTCGGTGGCGGCGGCGCCGCCCTGGGCGTCCTCCTCGGCGGCCTGCTGACCGCCGGGCCGGGCTGGCCCTGGGTGTTCTTCATCAACGTGCCGGTCGGGATCATCCTGCTCCTGGCCCTCCGGATGCAGCTCCCGCCCCAGGCGCCCACCGGCGCGACGGCCAAGCTCGACGTGCCCGGCGCGGTGCTGGTGACGGCCGCCACCGGATCGCTGATCTACGCGCTGATCCGCGCCGGCGACGTCGGCTGGGCCAACCCGACGATCCTGGCGCTGCTGCTGGCCGCCGTGCTCCTCTACGCCGCGTTCGTCGTCCGGCAGCGCCGCGCCGCGAGCCCGCTGATGGACGTACGGCTGCTGCTTCGCCGGCCGGTGGCGACCGGGGCGCTGCTGATCCTCGTCGCGACCGCGCTGATGATCACCGTCTTCTTCCTGGGCACGTTCTACCTCCAGAACCACCAGGGCTACGGCGCCCTGCGCACCGGGCTGCTCTTCCTGCCCGTGGCGATCACGACCATGCTCGGCGCGAACGCCGCCGGCCGCGTCATCGGCCGGATCGGGGCGCGCACCCTCGGCGTCCTCGGCCTGCTCGTCGCGGCGGCCGGCATGGCGGTCCCCGCCTTCGTCGACGGGACCCTGGCCCTCGTCGTCGGGGTGGCCGTCGCCGCCTCCGGCACGGGCGTCCTCTTCGTCGTGGCGTCCGCCGTCGCGCTCGGCCAGGTCGCGCCGCACGAGGCCGGCCTGGCGTCCGGCATCGTCAGCACCTTCCACGAGTTCGGCGCCTCGCTCGGCGCCGCCGTCGTGTCGAGCATGGCCGCGGCGAGCATCGCGGGCACCAGCACCGAAGGCTTCTCCCGCGGCTTCACCACCGGCGCCGTCATCGCCGTCGCCGCCGCCGTCCTGGCCTTCGTCATCACCCCCCGGCCGGCCCACTGAGCCCCGACCCGGTGGCCGGTGGGGGCCCGCCCACCGACCACCGGGTCGGACATCCTCCACCACGCCCCCGACAGGCGGGCGCGGGAACGGCCGGTGGGGGCCCGCCCACCGGCCGCCGGGTCGGACACCGGCACGCCCCGGGGACGCGCGGGCGCCGGCCCCACCGTCACGTCGACGGGCCGGCGCTCACCGGCGCACCCGCGGCGCGATAAAGGCGCCGAGGCTGTCGCCGTGGCACTGCTCCACGCTGGTGGTGCTGACCCGCAGCGACACCTGGGTCGAGTCGCTGCCGTCCACCTTGACCGGGCGGGTCCTCCCGAGGCCGACCGTGGTGGTGAAGACCTCCTTGCGGTCGGAGAGCACGGTGAACCGCAGCGGCATGCCCTTCGGGGACTCGTCGGCGATGCCCACGGCCGCCTCGAGGACCCGGAACTGCCGGCTCACCACGAACGTGACCATGTAGTTGTCGTTCAACCAACACGGAGACGCGGTCAGCACCGCCTCGTGCCGCTTGCCGGCGACGGTCAACGGCTCCTGCTCCCAGCCCTCGAAGTCGTCCACCTCGCGCATCTCCGTCAGCGGAACCACGTCGGCCGAAGGCGACGGCGACGCGGTGACCGTGGGCGACTCGGCTGTCGGGGCGGGGTCGGTGGGCGCCGCCGGCGGGGTCGGCGAGGGCTGCCCGCTGGACGGAGCACCCTGGACCGGCGGCGCGGCACCGCCGCCGCCGGTGTCGCGGGTCAGCTCCAGCGCGACGGGAATGGCCGCCGCGACCACCGTGGCCACGGCCGCGATGACCGCGCCGGCGATCGCGGGATGGGACGAGCGACGCCGTCTCGGGACAGACACGCTTCGATTATGGCAACTCCGCGCACGCGCGCCGGGCCGCCGCCGGTCAGTGCCCGAGCCGGTCGAGGATCCTGGCCGCCACGTCGAGGGTGTTCCCCTCGGGCGCGGCGGAACAGCCGCCGATCGTCCCCCGCCAGCGCTCCTCGTGCGCGACGACGCGGGCGCGCAGGACGTCGACGTCCGGTGCCTGCCCCGTCGTCGCCGCCCGGGCCAGCCAGGTCGCCCACAGCTCCCACCGGGGCAGGTAGTAGTCCCGGACGAGCCCGGCCCAGTGCCGCCCGGAGTAGTCGTGCAGCCCGCTGGTCTGGTGGCCCCACACGGAGACCAGGCTGCGGGCGTCGCGCTCCATGACGTCGGCCTCGGCGGGCGAGCCGCCCCACGCGCGGGCGTCGTCGATCCACCGGCCGACGCGCGATTCGGACCGCGTGCCGGCGAGCTCGTCGAGGTCGAGCAGATCCGCCCGGAACCGGGCGAAGTGGTCCAGGACCCCGTCCCCGTCCCGCTCGGCGAAGGCTGCCAGCATCCCGCGGATGTGGACCCGCGAGCCCTGCGCCAGCACGTGACCGACCAGCTCGACCAGGTCCCGCTCGACCTGCTCCCGGACCCCCGCCTCCGGCGCCCGCCCGAGCAGCAGCCGGGCGGCCGAGGCGATCCGCGGCAGGGCGCCGAGGACCATGGGGTCGTTCTCGGCGTCGATGTTCGCCGACTGCCGCTGCGGCTCCGCGTCCTGCGGGACGAACTCGCCGGCCAGCCGCTGGGCGGCGAACGGCGCGTCGGCCGACCACGGCCGGGCGATGACGGGGGACGGGATGGACCGCGTACGCCCCGGCCCGTAGAGCGTGTCGGCCAGGAGCCGCCAGGCCCGGGCGAAGTCCTCGTGCCCGGACGCGTAGCGCTGCCGTGCGAACGACCGCAGCCAGTCGTCCAGTCGGGGCACGCCCCAGGTCAGGTCGGTGGCCAGCTCGTAGAAGACGCTGTTGTTCTCGACCGCCTCCGGTGCCAGCCCGACGCCCGCCAGCCGGGCGGGCCGCGTACGCCGCAGCTCGTCGACGTCGCGACGCAGCCCGTCCAGGTCGCCGAAGAGCGCGAAGCGGCCCCCGAAGTTGTGGATGGCGCACCACACCCAGCGCCGCCCGAACATGCCGTCGCGGCGCCACATGGGGGCGTGCTCACCCCACAGGTCCAGCAGGAGGAGCCGCTCGTCGGGCACGTCGGCCAGGAACGCGCGCACGCGTTCGGGCCGCCAGAAGTCGCGCTGGTAGTGGAACGGCCAGCCCTGGAGCACCCAGGTCGCCTCCGGGTCGCCGTCCGCCATCGCCCGGTAGACGGCCCGGCCGACCGATGCCAGGTAGTCGGGTTCCCCGGACGGCGGCACCGACTCGATGAACGGGTCGACGGCGTAATGGTGGTCGGTGCCGAACAGCTCCCGCTGGATGCCCAGGAACTCCGCCGTCAACGACGCGAACCGCTCGCTGTCGGGGCCGAGGATCGGGGTACGCCAGCCCTGCCACTCGATCTCGCCGGCCGACGGGTCGGCCAGTTCCGGCGGCACGTGGCCCCCGAACATGGGCAGGACCGGCGTCATGCCCAGCGAGCGCTGCCGGTCGAGGATCCGCTGCGCCAGCTCGACGTGGCGGCTGATCCAGCGCGCCGGCAGCGGCCCGCCGAACGAGTTCGTGTTGCCCATGAACGTCCACGGGAAGTGCGCCGCGCTGCCGATCCACGCGTCGATCCGGGCCTGGTCGAGCCCGGCCCGCCGGAACATCTCCGCCAGCACCGCCTCGTGGCCGACCTGCATGAGCGGGTGGGTGACGCCGTGCAGCGCCATCCAGTCGATCTCCCGCTCCCAGCGGTCCCAGTCCCAGAACGCCGCCGAGTAGCCGTAGGTCACGGCGTTGAGGTGATAGCGGACCGCGAACGGGCTGGTCAACCGCGTCGGGGGCGCGTCCGGCCAGGGCGTCGGCCGGGGCGCGAGCCGGGGCTGTTCCCAGGTCACCTGACGGCCGGCGTACGCCTTCAGGTACTGCCCGAACGCGGCGGCCGCGGCCACCGGATCCGACCCGCGCAGCGTCAGGACGCCGTCGCGGCACTCGTATCCGGCGACGGCCGCGTCGTCGCCGGCGGGGATCCGCTCCACCCGCACGTCGTCGGCCGTGCCGGCGACGCGGGCCACGAGGGCACGCACCTCGTCCACCGTCACAGCTCCTCGACGGTGCGGTTCAGCCGCGACCGCTCGGCGGCGAAGGCGACGAGGTGGCTCTCCACGCTCTCCTCCAGGGAGCTGGGGGCCGCCTCGACGTCCTCGCCGGACAGCCAGCGCCGGACCCGCCCGGTGAAGTCGAGCATCAGCCCGGCGTCGCCGCCGCCGTGTCCGGAGAACGCCTCGATGACCTCGTCGACGACCCCCTGGCTGCCGGTGCCGACCTGGAACGTCTCGTCGGTCCGCCGTCCCTCCACGGTGGGCGGCGTGTCGGTGAAGGTCGCCAGGCTGATCCGGCCCGAACGCATGTCCGCGGTGATCTGTCCGTGGCTGCCCATCAGCGTGAGCGTGCGGGTGTTCCACGCGGTGAACGCCGAGACCACCAGCGACGCCGTGACGCCGTTGCCGAAGCGCAGCGCCGCCGTCTGGTGGTCGACGACGTCGTTGTCCATCCGGTAGACGCACCGGCCGTAGTCGGTCAGCCGCAGGGCCCGCCGCCGGCCGGCCACGCTCGTGTCGTTCGTGACGACCGTGACGGGTGGCCCGTCGACGTCGGCGAGCTGGTCGACGTAGAGGCGCTCGGCGTTGTACGGGCAGGTGTCGGCGACGGCGCAGCCGTCGACGCAGCGCTCGGTCGAGCCCTTCGGCGCGTGCTCGGCCCGGAAGTGGCGGCGTTCGCCGAACGAGGCCACCGTCGTGCAGGGCGACCCGACCAGCCACCGGAGGATGTCGATGTCGTGGCACGCCTTCGCCAGCAGCATCGGGCTGGACTGGTCGGTCCGGTGCCAGTTGCCGCGCACGTAGCTGTGCGCGAAGTGCCAGTACGCCACGTTCTCGATGTGCGAGATGCCCTGCAACTCGCCGATCCGGCCCTCGTCGAGCAGGCGGCGCAGGGTCTGGAAGAACGGGGTGTAGCGCAGCACGTGGGCGACGGTGACCGTGCCGGCGCTGCCGCGGGCCGCGACGGTCAGCCGGTGCAGTTCCTCGGCGGTCGGCGCGATGGGCTTCTCGAGCAGGACGTGGTGTCCCAGTTCGAGGGCCCGGAGGGTGGGATCGACGTGGTCCCGGTCCGGGGTGGCGACGATGACCGCGTCCCACGGTCCCCGTGTCGAGAGCGCCTGCTGCCAGCCGGTGAAGCGTCGGTCCGCCGGGACGGCGTGGGCGTCGCCCAGTCCGTCGCGGCGCTCCGCGTCGGGCTCGGCGACCGCGACGACCCGGGCCGCCTCGGGGTGCTCCAGGCACCATTGGGCGTACGCGTGCGCGCCGCGCCCTCCCGCGCCGAGCACGAGCAGTCGTACCGGTCCCGATCCCGGGGACACAGGGCCTGCCACGTCGATCATCCTTTCGGTGTTCACTTGTCCGCCCCGGAGGTCAGTCCGGTGACGATGTAGCGCTGGGCGAGGAAGAAGATGACGATGACCGGTACGGTCACCGCGATGGAGCCGGCCAGGAGCACGGTCACGGGCACCTGGAAGTCGGTGAGCTGGGCGAGACCGAGCGGAGCCGTCCACCGGGACCGGTCCTGGACCAGGAACAACAGCGCGTAGAAGTACTCGTTCCACGCGATCATGAAGACGTAGATGGCGGTCGCCACCACGCCGGGCAGCGCGATCGGCAGTACGACCTTGCGCAGCATCGTCGGCAGCGAGCACCCGTCGAGCAGGGCCGCCTCCTCGACGCTCTCCGGCAGGGCGAGGAAGTAGTTGCGCATCATGTAGAGCGCGACCGGGACGGTGGCGGCGACGTAGATGACGAGCAACCCGACAAGCGACCTGGTCAGCCCCAGCCGGCTCAGGATGACGAACTTCGGCACCGCGAGCACGATGCCCGGGAAGAGGTAGACGGCGAGGATGATGCCGCTGGTGAAGCGCCGGCCCCGGTAGCGCAGGCGGGCCACGGCGTACGCGCCGAAGATGCACGCGACGATCGACACCGCGACGGTGGCCAGGGCGACCAGCAGGGAGTTGACCACGAACCGGCCGAGCCCGAAGCCGCCCGCCGACTCGTCCTTCATCGCCGTGACGTAGCTGGACAGGTCGATCTCGGAGAGACCGGGGACGACGTCGAGGGGCTCCATCAGCACCGCGGAGTGGGGGCGCAGCGAGAGCAGCACCCCGTAGAGCACGGGTCCCACGGCGCAGACGAGCGCGACGGTGATGAGCGTCCACCGCAGGACGTTCACCGGGCGCGAGGGCCGCATCGCCGAACTCACAACGTCTCCTTCCGCCGGGAGAGCAGGACGTAGCCGGCCAGCAGCACGCAGAGGATCAGCGACATCAGCAGTCCGTACGCCGCCGCGCTGCCGATGTCGGACCGGGTCACCAGCTCGGTGTAGACCTTGATCGCCATGACCTGGGTGCCGCCGGCGCCCTCGGTCAGCAGGTAGACGTCGTTGAAGTTCTGGAACGACCAGATGAAGCGCAGCAGCATCAGCAGCAGGACCACCCCCCGCAACTGGGGAAGGATGATGTGGCGCAGGTTCTGCCAGCGGGAGGCCCCGTCCAGTGCCGCGGCCTCCTCGATCCCGCCCGGCACGTTCTGCAGCCGCGCGGTGACGAAGAGGAAGGCGAGCGGGAACGACTTCCAGATCTCGAAGGCGACGACGACGAGCAGCGACACCGGTACGGGCAGACCCGCCACGTCGGTCGAGGTGGTGCTGAGGAAGCCGATGGGGCTCTGCCAGCCGAGGTACTCCATGCCGATCGCGTTGACGATGCCGTACTGGGGGTTGAGCATCGTGCGCCAGATCATCGCCGCCGCGATGACCGGCAGCACGTACGGGATCAGCAGCAGCGCGCGGACGAGCCCGCGCCCCCGGAAGGGGCGGCGCAGGGCGAGGGCGAGGGCCATGCCGACGCCGATGGACCCGAGCGTGGTCAGGGTCGCGTAGGCGACGGTGGTCCAGAGCGCGCCCCAGAACGCGTCCGACCGCCAGGCGTCGGCGATGTTCTCGAAGGTCCACTCGATGGTGGACGGTGACAGCCGGGGAATGTCGATCAGCCGTGTGTCGGAGAACCCGAAGATGACGACCAGGACGAACGGGAGCAGGACGACCAGCGCGAGCAGCAGCAGGGTCGGACCGGTGAGGAGCTGGCCGTTGAGGTTCTCCCGCTGGGAGCGGCTGAGCCGCTCCCAGCGGGAGGACCGCACTGTCGGCGTGCTCACAGTTCGGCCTGGACCTTCTTGACCTCTTCGGCCATCGCCTTCGTGATGTCGGCCGGCGACTGCCCGCCGTAGAGCCGCTCGAGGAACTGCGCGAGCACGTTCTCGGCGGTGACCGCGCCGGCCAGCGGGGAGTCCTTCGTGCCCATGCCCCACAGGCTCACGGCGTTGACGCCCTCGCGGATCTGGGTGACCATCTCCGGGCCGTACAGCTCGGCGACGGAGCTCTTGGCCTCCGGGCCGACGCCCAGCTTGCTCCACGCGTCGAGGTACGCGTTCGGCTCGGCCTTGGTGCCGTTGCGCAGCGGGATCCGACCCTCGGTCGCCGAGGCGAGCGTGTCCGAGTAGCCGTCCTCCAGCATGAACTTGATGAACTCCTTCGCCCCGGTGGTGTTGGCGCCCTCCGGGATGCCGTAGCCGAGGGTCGCGCCGTACTGCGCCGGGTGGTTCCGGTCGAGCACGGTGATGAATCCGGAGTTCTTCGACAGGAACGCCGGGTCGGCCTTGCACTGCGGGCAGGTCGGCGGGTTCGCCGAGTCGAGGCCGGCCAGCTCGTCGAGGATGTGGGTCGAGAAGAGCAGCATCGAGGACTTGCCGGCGAGGTAGGCCGCCCGCGCGCTGGTCACGTCGAAGTCACCCTGCGCGCTGGAGTCGCGCAGGACCTTGAACTGCTCGGCCGCCTTGGTGCACTCCGGCGAGTCGATGGTGACCTTGCCGTCCTGCACGAGCTGGCAGCCCGCGCTCTGGAACATCGAGTAGATGGCCTCGGTCCCCGAGGCGGTGCCGGACTGGGTGCCCAGGGCGATTCCGGACACCCCGGTCGCCTTCATCGTGGTGGCGGCCTTCGCCACCTCCTCGAGGTTGGTCGGCACCGCGACGTTCGCCGCCTGGAGGAGGTCCTTGCGGTACACCAGCAGGTGCACCCAGCCGTCGCTCGGCACGGCGCCGACCTTGTCGTCCAGGCTGAACGCCTTCAGGGCGTTCGCGTTGAACGTCTCGGCGCCGAGGTCCTTGACGACCTCCTCAGCGGCACCGGTGTTCAGCAGCCCCTGGGAACGCCAGGCGGCCGTGGTCGTGGAGCTGTGCAGCATCACGTCGGGCACGTCCCCGGAGGCGGCGCCCGTCGCCAGGGCCTGCTTCTGGTCGGCCTCGCTGAGCGGCACGACCTTCACGGCGATGCCGGTCTTCTCGGTGAACCGAGCCGCGACCTTCTCCTGCGCCGCGACCCGCTGCGGGGTCGTCTGCGGCGTCCAGAAGGTGATCTCCTTGGCCTTTTCCGCCTCCGACTCGGACCCGCCGCAGGCGGCGAGCATGGTGAGCGCGGTCGCGGCGGCGAGAGCCGCCGCCCACCGGCGCTTCGTCAGGTGGACCATGTGCTGTCTCTCCTCGATCTGCTTGGTGACGACGGTCAGGACCGCTCGACGGCCCCGCGCATGACGTGCCCCTGCGAGTTCGCCGGCGGGCGCACGCCGAGCAGGGCGCTGATGGTGGCGGCCACGTCGACCAGGCCGACGTTGCGCAGCGGGACGCCGCGGCGGATCCCGGCGCCGGAGAGCACCATCGGGACCTGCGCCTCCGGCAGGGCGCCGTGCGAGGCGCGGGGGGCGCCGTCGGCGAGCGTGGAGAGGTGGTACGGCTCGACCGGCTCCACCACGAGGTCGCCGAGCTTGTCGCTGGCCTTCAACCGGCGCAGGTCCTGCTGGTCGCGGACGGCCGCGATGCCCGGAATGCCCCGGATGATCCCGGCGATGCGGCGGGCGTTCTCCGGGGTGTCCGCCCGGCCCCGCAGGGTGATGTCGGCGGTACGCGGGGCGGGCACGACGACGATCTCGCTGGCCGGATCCGGTACGCCGCCCGAGCTGGCGACGACCTGGACCTTGAGGCCGGTCGCGGAGAGCCGGTCGAGCACCTCGGGCAGCAGCGGGACGGTCCACTCCCGGGCGCCGTGGTCGGCCGTGACGACGAACGCCGTCCGGTCCAGGACGCCGGCCTCGCGGGCGGCCTCGCGGACCCGCCCGATCTGGGCGTCCACGCGGGCCAGGGCGGCGGGCAGGTCGGGGTCGGAGAACCCGCCGTCGTGCAGTACGCCGTCGACGTCGTCGCAGTAGACGGTGATCAGGTCCGGGATCGCGGCCGGGTCGACCATGGTGCCGCCGGAGTTGACCGGTTCGCCGCGCAGCAGCGCGATCGCCTGGTCGGCGCGGGTCTCGCAGTCGCCGCCCGGCTGGGTGTACAGCGCGGCGGGGTCGCCGTACGTGGCGCCGTAGTTCTGCACCGCGTACCACTGGAGGTAGGCCGCGGTCCGGTCCTGCCGCTTCAGCGAGTGGGCGATCGTCTCCACGCCGGGCTCGATGTGGCGCTCCTGGGAGACACCGCGGTCGGTCTCCTGGTTGTAGTAGTAGCCGGTGTTGCGGTGCACGGCCGGGTACGCGCCGGTCGCGGTGGTCGTCCGCGACGAGTTGGAGTACGACGAGTACGACCCGTCGGCCACGCCGAAGGCGCCCTCCCCGATGAGCGCCCGAATGTTCGGCAGCTCGGCCAGTCCGGCGTAGCGCCCCGTGAGGAAGCGCGGGTCGAACCCGTCGAAGTCGAACATGATCACGTGCTGCGCGGGCCGCGCGCCGTCCGCCGTCGCCGCCGGTGACGACACCGCCGGGGTCGCCGGCAGTACGGCCGCCGCGAGCAGCACGACCGCGCCGGCCGCCCCGGCCCTGACCGCGCTGGAACGCCTGATCGGATGCGCCACCCTCTGCCTCCTCGAACCGTCGGACCCGTGGGCGAGAGTCTGCCGGAGACACGAGGGAGATTGTCAAGATGCCCGTGTGAGATGCAAGATACGCGCATGCAAAACCTCTCGGCTGACGGGAATGGTCGATCCTTGGACGAACTCGACCGGCAGATCGTCGGTGCCCTGCTCGCTCATCCGCGGGCCACCCACGCGCAGATCGGCGAGGCGGTCTTCACCTCGGAGGCCACCGTCTCCCGCCGGGTCCCGCGACTCCTGCGCAGCGGTGCGGTGCGGATCATCGGGGTCATGGACGGCGAGGCGACCCGCCGGGCGCGATCGCTGTTCGTGCGGCTGCGCTGCCGTCCGGACGCCGCCGGCCGCTCCGCCGAACACCTGGCCCGGTGGCAGGAGTGCGGCTCCGTCAAGCTGCTCACGGGCAGCGTCGACTGCGTGGCCGAGGTCTCCTACACCTCCAACGAGCACCTGCTCCAGCTCATGTTCGAGCAACTGCCCGGCCTGGACGGTGTCCTGGCGATATGGAGCAACCAGGTCATCCGGAGGTTCTGCACGCCACACAACTGGAGCCCGAGCCTGCTGCCGGCCGACGTCGTCGACGAGCTACGGGCGCAGCGGACGGACCACTGGAACGAACAGACACCCGTCGAGACGCCGTCCCGGCTCAGCCGACTCGATGAGCTGATCATCGCCAGCCTCGCCACGGACGGTCGCCAGGGCTGGCAGCAGCTCGCCGAGCGGTGCGGCGCGAGCCCCGCCACCGTACGGCGGCGGGCCGAGGCGATGATGGCGGCGGGATTCCTGCGCATGCGGACCGTCGTCGAGCCCAGCCTCGTCGGGCTCGCGGTGAACGCCTTCGTCACCCTCAGCGTCAACCCCACGCAGCTCGGGCAGGCCGGCGAACTGCTCGCCGCACACCCCGCCGTACTCATGATCTCCGCGACGACCGGGGACCGGAACCTGTGCGGCGAGATCGCGCTGGAGAGCGACGCCGCGCTCTACGAGTTCCTGTCCGGCACCATCGGCCAACTCCCCGGCCTCCAGCACGCGGACGTGGCCGTCGCCCTGCGTTCCGTCAAGCGGGCGGGAATGATCCTGCCGCCCGCGCCTCCCGCAGGCGAGACGAACCGTCGCGGTGTGGCCGCCCCACCCAGATGACGGACCTGCTCGACCGCAGCGGAGAGTCACAGCTCACCGGGGTCGGTCCGGGCGGATCGGCGAGGTCGCCGGTGGCCCGCCCGCAGGGCAGGTCGCCGGTGGCCCGCCCGCAGGGCAGCGGGAACGCCTCGCGTGGGCTACGGGACGATCGGGAGCGCGTCGACGTCGCCTCCGGTCTGGGGCAGCCCGGCGGCCGCGGCGACGATCTGGACGGCGTCCTCCAGCGTGGTGGCCTCCGGGAGGACGAGTTCGTCGGGCCAGCCGAGGACGTCGTGGGCGGCGTACCAGCCGCTCATCTGCGCGGCGGTGAACTCGCCGGCCTGCGGGCGCGTCAGGTGCCGGCGCAGGGTCTCGGGCAGGGACACGTCGAGGTAGACGAACAGCGACCGCCCCCGGTGGCCGTCCCGCAGCGCCGTCAGGACGGCCCGGTGGCGGCCGGTGTGCAGGATGCCCTCCAGCACGACGTGGTAGCCGTGGTCGAGCGCGAACCGTACGGTCTGTTCGATCAACGCCGGGGCCACGCCGCCGGGCTTGTCGCGCTCGCGCAACACGATGCGGCGCAGGTAGTCCTGTTCGACCAGCGCACAGCCCCGGCCGTGCCGACGCCGCAACTCCCGGGCGATGCTGCTCTTGCCCGAGCCGGAGTTGCCCCGGACGCAGACGAGGATCGTCTCCGCGCTGCCGGTCGGGACGGCGTCGGCGTCGGCGTCCATGGTGCCCCCTCGCGGTCAGTCGGTGCGTACGGTCAGGCCCCGGGCGGCGACGACGCATAGAGCCATTGGCGATCTTGACAGTCTCGGCCTCGTTGGGACACCCTCTGGGCCAGATCGCGCCCGAAGGTCCGTGGCTCATGGGTTGCGGCTGCAAGGTCGATATTCCACATAGGTACATGGAGGCTCACTTGCGTCGGAATATCGCAGTCAGCATGGCTGCGCTTGTCGCCGTGCTCGGAATCCTGGTTCCTCAGGGGTCCGCGCTCGCCGGCAGTGGCGCGCCATTCAAGCTGCCCTACCGGGCTGGACACGCGTACACCATCACCCAGACCCCCGGGAGCGGCTACTCCCACAACGACGGCTACAACCGACATGCCGTCGACTTCGCCATGCCGCAGGGCACCCCGATCGTCGCCTCGGCCGCCGGCACCGTCCGCTACGAGGGATGGAGCAGCGGCGGAGGCATAATCGCGCTGATCGACCACGGCAACAATCGATGCTCCCAGTACGCCCACCTCAGCACCACCATCGTCGACAGAGGGCAATGGGTGGCGCAGGGGCAGCACATCGGCGCGTCCGGCGCCACCGGAAATGTGACCGGTCCACACCTGCACTGGAACGTCGTCTACTGCGACTCCCAGCTCAGCCGCGAGATCCCCAACACCGTGGAGAACGGCACCAACTATCCCACCGGCACCGCGCCCGTGAGCCAGAACTCCCTTTCCACCAACCTGCCCGGAGCTGATGGCGAACGGGTGTCCGACTTCAGTGGTGACGGTGCCGCCGATGTGCTGGGGGTCGCCGCCAACGGCGACTTCTGGTACTACCCGCACAACCTTTCCGGTCTCAGCACCCCGGTGAAGATCGGGATCGGTTGGGCGGCCTTCAAGCACGTCATGGCCGCCGACTGGAGCGGTGACGGCGCCGCCGACGTCCTGGGAGTCGATTCCTCAGGAAGGCTGTTGTACTACCCGAACAACAGCTACAAACTGTCCGGCTACACGCAGATCGGGAATGGCTGGGCGGCCTTCAAGCACGTGATGGCCGCCGACTGGAGCGGCGACGGCGCCGCCGACATCCTGGGAGTCGACGCCAACGGAAACCTCTGGTACTACCCCCACAACGGAACCGGCCTCGGCAACCCCGTCAAAATCGGGAACGGCTGGGCGACCTTCAAGCACGTCATGGCCGCCGACTGGAGCGGCGACGGCGCCGCCGACATCCTGGGAGTCGACGCCAACGGAAACCTCTGGTACTACCCCCACAACGGAACCGGCCTCGGCAACCCGGTCAAAATCGGGAACGGCTGGGCGGCCTTCCTACACGTCATGTGACAGTAACGATCCACCAGGGCGGGTCGGCCCAGGCACCAGACCGGGTGCCGGCCTTCAGTGCGGCGCTGATCCTTCAGAGGTGCGCGACAAGCTCGACCCGACTCGGCGATCATGCGTCACACATCGGCACGATGGCTACTTGAAGTAAGAGCGCGGGCGGCCTGTCCAGCCACAGCTCTGGCACCCGAGATTGCGGCGGGGCCGCTCCCGGAAGGAGCGGCCCCGGAGTTCGGCGTTCAACCCGTTCGATCAGTCCAGGCGGTATCGAGGATCACCTGGTACGCGCTGATCCGCACGGGCGACAGCGTCAGTCGCTCGTGGGCGAGCAGCTCACCCGTCTTCGGGTCGAAGATCAGCAGAGACTGCGCGTCGTGTTCGCGGTCGTCGAAGGTGACGGCGACCCCGTCCCGACCGGCGCGATCAACCACCTGTCCCCGCCATCGGATGCCGGGCACGTCGGCGAGGACCCGCAGGATCTCCGCTCGGGCCGCACGCGGTATGACGAACTGCGCATAGAGAGTGCTGACTTCTTTGCTCGCGGCGCCCGGCCCGTGCTCGACCTTCAGCAGTTCGCGCAGCCGCGACGGGTCGGCCGACGGTGGCGTGAGTTCCATGGGCGGCAGCGGGATCATGGCCGGAGCCGCCGTGGCGCCAACTGCGGGACGCGAGCCCAGGTTGCGTTGCCAGTAGTCGCGGGACTCCTGGTCGGGGTACTGCGGCTCCAACTGCGTGTTGATCTGGCTGCCGGTCCCGTCGGCGGCCTGCCAGACCTTGGTCTCGCTGGCGAAGGCGACCCGGTGACGGCCGTCGGCGGAGGTCATCAGCGGATCGCCCCACACCTTCGTGTGGTGGTACATGTAGCGCCCGCCGAGGTGGTCGTACTCCGCGTCCTTGATCTTGCCCGCGAGCGCGCGCAGCTGCGGGCCAGCCTCCGGCGGGTCCGTATCGAACTGGTACGAGACCGGTACGAGCACCGATCCCGCTGTGCTCCCGGGCCCGCCTGCAACGTCCGGTGAGGGCCTGTCGAACGGCTGGAGAACGGCCACGGCACCGA
Organism: Micromonospora sp. AMSO12t; assembly: GCF_008806585.1. NCBI lineage: Bacteria > Bacillati > Actinomycetota > Actinomycetes > Micromonosporales > Micromonosporaceae > Micromonospora > Micromonospora sp. AMSO12t. Next base: position 13,631 of record NZ_WAAS01000029.1, on the reverse strand, counting down.
CCGCGACCGCCAGCGTCCCCGCCGTCAGAACCAGCCGGCGGGTCGGGCGTACGCGACGACGCCCGGCGACCATCTCGGTGGTGCCAGCGCGGTCGATCAGCTCGTGTGCCGAGACCAGCGGCGGCGCGACGGCGGCGGTCCGGGCCGGGTCGACCGGGCCGAGGAGGGTACGGGTGCGCTCTGCTCCGAACATCACAGTTCCTCTCGCGTGGTCGCCAACACGGGGCGGCGCCGGGCCTGAGCGGGCCGGTTCGACATCGCTTCGGCGAGGCGGCGGCGGGCGCGATGCAGGCGCACCGCCGCGGTCGCCCGAGTACAGCCAAGAACCTGGGCCGCCTCGGACACCGTCAACTCCTCCCAGCCGATCAGCCGGAGAATCTCCTGATCGAGTTCGCTGAGAAGGGTCAGCGCGGCCCGGACGTCGGCGACCCCGACGGTGGTGTCGGCACCCGACGAGCTGGCGACCCGTGCCAGGTCGGCACCAGTGATGGGCAGGACATCGGGGGCGCCGCGCCGCGACCGCCAGTGGTTCGCAAGGAGCCGCCGGGCCACCCCGTACAGCCAGGGCAGGCTGCGGTCCGGCACCTCGTTACGACGACGCCAGGCGACGACGAAGACCTCCTGGGCGAGCTCCGCCGACGCGTCGGAGTCCGCGAGTCGGCGCAGGCCATACCTCACCACGTTCGCGTACTCGGCGGCGTAGAGGCCGGTGAACCAGCCCTCGTCCCTCTCCTTCGGTGGACCCACCCGAACCCCCATTGCCTCGGCGACTCTCACCCTGGCTTGTGTCACGACAGGCCTGACGATTACCGACGAGCTTCTCCCAGCCGTTACTGAGGAACCCCGGTGACCACGATCGGACGCGGCGGCGTCTACCTCGATAGAGGACAAAGCCGCGGCGCTCGTGAAGCACCGCGCGGATCTGCGTGATGTCGTCGGCCCGGAGTGTGGTGCCTGCCTGGGTCAGGGTCGAATACCGCGCCGTGCTACGAACTCCAGGAAGTCTGGTGCCTCGAGTGTTGGGTCGTCGGTGTCGTGGTAGTGGAACCACACCTCGTCGCTGCACCGGCCGCCGAGGACGGGGAAGCACCAGTAGTCGCCTGTGCCGACGGGTGCCACTGCGACGAAGGACCCGTCCGGGAACTCGGCTTGGCTGATGGAGAGGACGTCGTCGACGTGGTGCGCGGACGCTGCTGTGGGTACGGACAGCAGGTCGAGGAACCCGAACTGCCCGCCGCCGTAGCGCATCATGAATGCCTTGTACTGCTTGGGCAGGGTCGCGTTCAGCGCTCGCTCCGCCTCGGTGATGTCCTCCGCCGACGCGGTCAGCCCTTCGATCACCTTGAAGTCTTCGATTTCCTCGAAGCCGGACCTGGCCGCCCGGGTGCGCAGTGATTGAACGTGCTGGTCGAACTCCTCGAGGTCCATGCCGTCGATCATCTGCGACTCCTAGGGCGTGTTCTAGAGGTCAGGACCGGTTGGTGGGCCGTCCCGGGTAGTCACGGTCGGCCAGCCAGATCGTCAGGTCTTTAGCGATCGCGGAGATGTTGGTTCCTGTGGTGTGTTCGTGCTGGTGGTGGCTTGGGTCGCGGCGTTCGACCTCGTAGCTGCCGTCATCGAGCAGGGAGACCGAGGCGTACCAGTCACTATCGTCGGCGGGGTTGATGGTGACGAAGGTGTTGTCGGGCTGGTCGAGGTCTTGCAGCAACATGTACAGGGCGTCCTCGGACGGGTCGGCGATGTGGTCGCCGTTCTCGGTATCGGCGTCGTAGTAGTCGGCGGCCATGCTGCTGTCCCTTGGTGAGCCGGTGCTGGGGTTCGAGGATCCCATGCTGGTCACAGCCATTCGTTGATCGCCGCGATGTGCACGACCGCCTCGAATCGGACGGAGAGCTTGTCGTAGCGGGTCGCGACCGCCCGGTGACGTATCAGTCGGACCAGGTGTGGGTGCGGTCCTCCGCCGAGCTTCGCGACGCACCAACCCCAAACCGTGCAGCCAGGTCAGGTCCCGGTGGGCCGTCAGCCGCGACACGTCGCAGACCAGGGCCACATCCAGTGTCGACGCCGTACCGTGCTGCGCCAGGAACGACAGGATCCGCCACCGCCTCCGGGGCGCCGCAACCCGCCCGCGATCAGGTCGACACGGAGACATGCCGAACTCGCCCGCGTCACCCTTCGTCACGCCTCGCGATCATCGCCAACGGGGAGGACCGACTCGACGATGCTCGCGATCCCGACCACCGGCATCTGTTCGTGCATCGTGATCACGTCGCCGGGCACCAGACGTCGCCATCGCTGCGGGCTCAGCGGAGCCAGGCGGACCACCGCTCTCCCGCCGGGCTGAAGATCCGGCTGCGCCTCGACCCACAGCCGCGCGACGTACAGGTCAGGGTCGCCCGCCGCCGTCACATCGCCGATGTCCCACAGCGGACGGAGGCGCCCATCGCCGGGAATCGGAGTTCGCCTGCCGCCAGCGACGTCCGGATCCACGAGCTGAAGGTCCGCGCGTATCACCCCGTGAACGACCTCAAAGCGGCGCCAGTGGCACCACCGCTCGGTCCGGGACTGCCACATCATCCTGGCTGCCTCCGCGAGCAGGTCCCAGAAGGCGGTCTCGGAGCGGTACGCGTCGCCCAGTTCCACGAGAATGCCCAACGCGACCTCCCACTCGTCGTGGTCGAGGTACTCGTTGGCATCGGCCACCGTCGTGCCGGCCGCACCCGGCGCGACCGCGGGCACGTGACGGGCAGCCCGACGAAGAAGCTCGGGAACATCCACGGCGTGGATCCTCCCGCAGGATCCATTGGACGCCACGCCCTGGAAGGGGCCAGAGCCAAATATCGGCCATGGAAACCCCGCGGACGGCCCATGTCTCGGCCGGCATCCCGGCTGCCGGCGACGCGCACCGCCCCACCGGCTGGCTAGCTTGTGTCCACGATCACGGCACCGCGTCCATGGCTCACCGGAACCGTCCAACGGCTCCAGCGCACCCACCGAGCGACCACCCACCGCCGACGTACACGAAAAAGGCCCCGGCCCGGTGTGAACCACCAGGCCAGAGCCTTTATTGCTGGTGCGCCGCCAGGGACTCGAACCCCGAACCCGCGGATTAAGAGCCAGCGTCAAATCGATGCCACGCGTGCCCGCGCGTCCCACCAGTCCACGCATCGGCAGGTTTCGGCTGATCCCGCCGGGCGCATGTACCACAAATCCATACGACGCCGACCCTGTCCACGGCGACCGAGCACCCGCCGAGCACCCGGATCTGCGACCACCCGGTTTCCGGAATGTTAGCCATGAGCGGTCGATCAGCCGTTACTTGTACGCCCATCGTCGGTGCCACCGACCTGAAGCCAGTAAGGGGACATCGCTCGCCACCGTTACCATGATGAACGACGGAGTCGGCAGCCGGGGTGCACACCTGTTGGAATGTCGGACGTCGCGGCGAGACCGACTTCCAGGCGCCAGTCAGTCGAGGAACCCGGTCACCGGACCCACACCGGTCAGAAGGCCGGCAGCACGACCGTAGCGGACCATCTCCTGGTCGAAGTTCATGTGCTGGTCCCGCATGTGCGCGACGCCGGGGTCGTCCGGGAAACCCCGGTAGGTGGCGAACATCGCTCCGGCGCGCTGCGCAGCCAACAACCCCGTCAGCGCCGAGGCGCTCACGTCGATGACATTCGCGAACCAGGCCGCCTCATCTACGTGCAAGCTCATGCTGTCCGACAGCCCCCACGCGCGGGCGTGCGCGGTCCCGGACAGCAGGTCGTAGAGGGCGGGCAGGTTACCGAAAGCTTCCGGCACCAGAGTGCTGACCTTCGTGCCCGTCGAGGTCTCCTCGCCGCCGCGGACCACCCGCACGCCCTTGAGGCGTGCGCCTGGCCGGTCAGCGATCGTCTCGATGCGCGCATCCTCCAGCCGATCAAGGAGTGCCTGGCGCCGCCGCTTGATGCCGTCGCCGGGCGCGGCCATGTATGCGACTGAGGGAACCTGCTGGGCGGCCTTGATCGCGAGGGTCGCGTCCTCGACCAGGAATGCGACGCCGCGACCCAGCCGGGTGGCGAACGGCTCGCCTTCAGCGAGCAGCCACCACAGCCATGACGCCGACTCGACGGCTCCCCGCGTCAAGGCTGCGTGCGCGTAGACGGGAGCGCCGTGCTCTCGCACGTGGGTCAACAGCAGTCCAAGGGCGCGTACATGGTCGGCGACGTGTACCGCCATGCTCATCGAGGTGAGCACGCAGTCGCGCCAGATCTGCCGGCGAGCCTGGGCACGGACCATCGTGTTGAGCGCCCGGTCGTCGCGGTTACACCACGCGTCCGGCGCTGGGGTGGCGTCATGCACGCGGGTCAGGGTCTGCTGCAACGTATCGGCCTGCTGCTGGCAGGCACGGGCCGCGCTCAGCAGCAGCCGCATGGCAGGGTCGGGCACCACTTTCTCCTCATCATAAACCACCATGAAGGGGCGAACGAGGTCATCGTGCACCTGAGCACCGGTCTGGCGCCTGCGGTTTCTGCGCCGGGCTGGTCGTGGCTTTCATCCTGTGGCGGCTAGGCAGGTAAGCAGGGTTCTGGACAGCGGGGCAGCGCATCCGGTGTCGGAGCAGAGCTGATCGCAGCTCCATATCGTGAACGCGAATCATTGACGGATCGTCGCTACTGTGCGGCGGTAGTGGCCTCACGCTGTCTGTGGAGGCGATCGAGGAGCTGAGGCGGCTTGGCCCCGGGAGCATGTCTCTGCCGCGCGAATCGTTCAAGCACGACGACCTCGGCAGCGGCGTTGCCCAGTCGGGCGAATATGATGGCGGCCCTCTCGTAAAACCAGGATCCACCCCGCATCCGTTGATTCGTGAGTCGTTCTCTACCGCGTCGATGCATCGGACGGGCGGGTGTTAAGCGCCACCGCCACAGCGCCGTCGAGCCTGGACGGGATCTCCCCCGCCACGTCGGCGAACGTCGGCGCTCCGAACAGCATGTCTGCGGTGATGTGGTGGACGAAAGTCGGACCTGGGTCGCGGCCTGGGTCGACGAGGTGGCCCACTCGTCGACCACCCGACCTCCTTCGACGCGGACCAGGCGATTTCAACCTATTTGCGCTCTAGCTCCCGTAGTATCGCGGGCAGCGCCGGGAGAACGTGTTCATACAGCGTCTCCTGCTCACAGCAGTCGCCTGTCTCGGAGATTGCGGCAGCCAGCTCGCGTAGTGCGAGGGGCCCGTTCAGGGAAAGCGCGGCGGCAATTTGTCGCGCCACAGCCAATTGCCGATCGTCTTGGATCCGTTTCGTTCCGGCGCGCCACAGGTCGACGGACATGCCAACGGGAGTTATCTCCCTACCGAGCTCCCTCTCAAGGTTTGCGATCATTCGTATTCCGTACGCGTCCAGGTCTAGCCACGCCGCCATAGGGAGCTTCAGATCCGCAAGGAACCTCATCAGCCTCTTGCTGGGGTTTCCCTGATTCCAGACGCACAGCCACCGGTTGGTAACGCCGTCCAATAGGCACACCTTCTCAAACGCCTCGGTATTCTCGACTAAGAGAATGCCGCGGGCTGTGCAGTCGACATATCCGAGCGTTCTTACGCCGTGGGCTGGCACAGCTATCCACGGGCGGGCGGCAGCAGCGTCGGCTACAGTTCCGTCGATCACCCATGCGAGCGGGCCACTCAACCTGATCGGTATGTCGGCCTCGTCGACCGCTTGGTCAAACGGCCGGTGCACCAGATTGGCGAACGCAAGGCGGCGTTGGTCGGTCCATCCTTTCGTATCGCCAAACGCCTGTCCGGCGAGCTGCTTAGCCGCCAGGCGTCGACCTTCCCGGTCAGCTGTCCACCAGACGCAGGCGGCCCTCATTGCTAGTTCATACACTGGCCACGAGGTCGTACCGGCTAAGGTTCCGCCTGGGAGGCGCGGAATCGGACCATCCGGAGTCGCCTGCAGCAGTGCCCTTTCCGAGGCCAGTTCCGGGACGCGTGCCATTAGTTCGAGCAGTTCAAGTTTGATGCGCTGGTTGGCGGCCGTCCGGGCATCTAGGCGGAGCTGTCTCTGTAGCAACGGCTCGCCGGTCAGTGCCACGACGATATCGGACAGCCCTTGCTTGGCTGGGCCGGCGCGGAGTAGCTGGTCGAGGCTCGCCAAGTCGACCCGGATGCTTCGTCCGACGTGGCGAGTCAGCCGCCGGCCGAGAACGGCGCCCAGCTCTGATGCCGTGGGGAGGTCGGTCACCTGAATGGTAATCGCTCCGCGCGGCTCCGCTCCGGTTCGTTCCAGCTGCCGACGGACCCGCTGCCACAACACGCTCAGCTCGGGTCGATCAAGGGCGCATCGAACCGGTTCGGGCAGTGATGCGATCATGAGCTGCGCCGGAGCTCGATGCCATCCCAGGTGGTGTGTACGAACGCGATACCGGGAGCGCCCTTCGGCCGGAAGATGTCATAGACCTGCATGCGGTCTATTTTTGGCGAGAACGCCGACCCGCCTGGCCAGGTAATGATCCAGTCCATGTCGAGGTCGGCAAGCAACTCCAGCAGTCGGGTAGTGGTGGGGTCGTCGAGACGTTCGAACGCCTCGTCGAGGAGGACCAGCCGCAGCGGATTGGTGCCCGGGACAGTGAGCGCGTCGTAGAAGGCCGCCGCGGCAGCGAAGAGAGTGACGTACGAGATTAGTCGGGTCTCGCCTGACGAGAGCCTGCGCAGCAGCCGATTGCGCGACTGACCATCTGGCCCGATGTCGCGTACGCGGACGGTGAACGCGTACCAGGTGCGGTAGTCCAGGGCCTGGGTAAGAACTTGGCTGTAGCGGGCGTCGCGGAGGTCGCGTTCGGCCTCAATGCGCTCCTGAAGGGCTCGGCGCAGCTGGGCGTCCTGTTCCGGGCTTCGGGTGGCGAATGACTTCCGGACCAATGCGAGCGCCTCACGGGTGGCGTCATCGAGCGCGGGTGAGGGGTCCCAGCTGAGTTGGACGTGGACACCCTGGCTGGACCGGGCGTCGGCCAGGATGGCGTTCATGCGACCGCACAGGTCGTCGGCGGCATCGATCTGTCGACGCAGGTGCTCGGCGAGGTCGCGCAGCAGGTACTCCTCGAGAATCTCCCGGTAGCGGGTGTCGAGCTGTTCCTTGTGCTCGGCAAGACGGTGGGCGGTCCGGCCCGCGGCAGCGGCGATGGGACGGGCACCTTCACCGTCGCTGACCAGCACGGTGAATACGTCATCCTCGTTCCGCACGGTGGCGTCGTGGCCGTCCGGGAGATGCTCGCGGAAGGTCTGAAGCGCGTTAATCAGATCTGCCTGCTGCAAATCCGAGTGCCAGCCGGCGGCGGTCTGCAGGGCGCTTTGCCGATCGACGGGCGGCTGCTCGTCTCCATCGCTTGCAGCCGCCCAGACGCCGCGTGCCCCGGCGGCGGCGGCGAACCGTCGCTCCGACTGCGCTAGCTCGTCCTGTTTTTGTTGTTCGTTCGGCTCGTCAGCCTTCTGGGCGGCCTCCAACTCGATCACCGCCTTAGAGGCCTTGTCCCGCTCTGCGCGCAGCCGGGGAAGGGCCGTGCGCGTGCGCTCCAGCCTCTGACGCAGCTGTGACAGTCGCCTGTCGTACTCCTCTCCGTCGATACCGAGGCTGTCGAGGTAAAGCGCCACAGCCTTGGCAGCCTGGGCGTAATCGCCGTGGGAGGTGGCTGCCTGATCCTCCGCCTCCTCCCGGTCTGCGAGAGTCGCGGTGTAGGTCTCCATGGGGGCCGCGGCGTCGTGGATTGCCGGAAGGTAGAGGTCGTTTAGTTTCGCGGATAGCGCGCCTGCTGCCTCGATCGCGCTGGTGATCTGGGTCAGGCGCTGCCCGAGCGCTGCAGCTGCGTCCGGCAGGTTCGCCTCGGCTGCCTGGCGACTCAACTCGCTGTGTTTAGCCTGCCATAGCCCCTGGGCCTGAGCGTGCGCCTGAATCTTGGCTTGAGCCTGCAGCTCCGCCGCCTCGCGGTGCTCCCCCACTGCTATTGCCCTCGCGTGCGCGGCTACGACCGGGGCGGCGTCCGGAAAGTTTTCGACATGCTTCTCCCAAGTAGCAAGGTGAACCTCGGCGTCTCGGCTGCGCTGCTGCTGGTTGGTCAGGCGACCGTCGAGGTCCTCCAGAAGTGCAAGCAGTTCCGTGATCCTGCGCTGGCGGTACGCCTGCCGGGTGCTGACCCCGATGTGCTCGGCGACGTCCTTGGTCCACGCACCAGCAAGGCTGCCCGCCCGCCAACGACCCGTCAGCGATACGGCAAGGCCGCCATCGCCAGCTTCGGCCGGGTTATCGGCGATGCGGACCCCTTCCAGCAGACGCGCCACGGCGGCGGCTGCCACGGAGCAGCCGTCATCGGGTGCGGGTACGAGCACAGAGGCCAGAGTCGGCGAGGGTCCGGCGTTGGGCGGTGCCGTCTTGGTGACCGCCAAGACGTCGTGGAGGTCTGGGTCGGCGATAGTCCCATCGGCGGCGACCCAGGCGTCAAGAAGGCCGCTGGCCTGCAGCGCAGCTTCCAACCCGGCCCGCTGCTGCTCGGTTACATGCGGGTGGAAGTCGACCAGTTGGTAGAAGGCCGCACCTGGCCGTTCCTCCCTGTCAGCCGAGGCGTACCGGAACGGGGGTGGCGGAGCATGGACGCCAAGGCGGCGGGCATGCAATTCATCGGCGACGCGTTCTCGCTCCTCAGCCATGTTTTTGAGATCCAACCCGGCTGCGCTAGCGGCATCGCGCGCGTGCGCGACGGCCGGGGCAGCCCACGCCCGATGAGCGGTGCGGCTTTCGGCAGCGCCGCCTGGGTCGTCAACGAGATCGTCCTTGCCCGGTAGCGCAGGCGGCTCGCCGAGATCCACAGCGCTGGCTGGGGCGGCTTCCGCCCACCTGCGTGTCGCGTCAAGCCAGTCCTGGGCGGTCGCCGTGGCATTCTCCACCGCGATGCGGTGGTCGGTGGCGGTCTGGTCGGCAGCCGCGGCAGCCTCCTCCGCGTGTGCCTTGAGTTTAGTAATCTGCTGATGGTCCTGCTCTAGTTGCGAGGCGGTGCGCTGCAGCGTGGCAGCAAGAGCATGTCGTTCGTTGGCGGCGTGTATCGCGTGTTGGGTTTCGGCGGCCACCTGCTGCACGGTGCTAGTCAGCGCGTCGAAGTCGACAGGGGGCGGGGCCACTCGCTCGACGGCTCCCGGGGCGGCCTCGGGGCCGACATCGATCTGGACGTAGTCGGTGCTGCGTGTCAGCTCGGCGGCTGGTGGCGCGGGTGGTGCCGGCAGCAGCCGCGGATCCAGCCCTGCCCAGCCGAACCGCTCGCAAGCGTCCTTAACGGCCTGTACGGTCCCTTCCGCGGCCCGCTTAACTGACAGGAGCACGGACAGCACAGCGCGGGCGGCGTTGTTCTCGGCGTTGCGGCAGTTTGTCGCGTTACGGAGGGCAGATTCTGCCACTTGTTGTAGCGCATCGACGAGTTGGCGTCTGACGTTGAGGTCTCGGTACTCCTGGTTGCCATCCAACTCCCGGACCTGCGCGTTTAGCTCCCGCTCTAGACGCTCGTGCGCCGCAACGTCCAGCGCCGCCTTGTCCCTTACCCGGCATTGCTGGCTCACCGCTCGGACACGCGCCTCGACTACCCGCAGGTGGCCGGTGAGCGCGCCCCGCGCTTGGACAACGGCGTTGGCACGGTCACGAAGGGCCCCGGCCGCGTAGGCGGCGTAGATCCTGAGGAACTTCGACAACGCCTTATCGGCCTCGCGCAACCGCCCGATGTTCTCCCTGATCGCTTCGAGGTCCTGGAACTGGTTCGCCAGCCGCTTGACTACGTCGGGATCCAGTGGTGGCAGCGCGCGTCCGAGGTACTCCTCTAGCTGTCCCTCCACGGCCTTGACACCGACATCGGGATTGCGGAGCGTCCGTTGCAAGTGAAGCAAGTCGTCGTAGCGGTGTAGGTCGCCGATGCCATAGACAACCGTGGCAATCCGTTGCTGCATGGCCTTCGGGTCCTCGTCGAACACGGCGTCAGCACCGAGGCGTTCCTTGAGTCCCTTTTGGTCCAGGGGAGTCTTGTCGGTTCCAGCCAGATTGAAGTCAATGCCGACCCGAGCACCAGTCACGAACCGCCACGAGCTGGCCACACCCTGGGTGGTCTTCGATGCCTTCACCCCGATACCAGCGGTCAGGAATTCCGCACCACCATCGGGTACTTCACGGCGTAGCTCAATCCAGGCGTAACCGATGCGATTGGGTCCCTCAGCGTAGTCGTCGAGCATGAGCCGCCGGATGCTCACTGTGTCATACCCTTTGGCTCCGAGATGGTGCAGATCGCCATCGAGGCACAACGGCAGCAGCAGCTCCAAGGTCCGGGACTTGCCCGACCCGTTGGTACCCTGAAGGATTACCCGTCCGCCCGCCAGGTCGAGCGCGCGCTCGCCATACTCCCAGATGTTGACAATCCCGCCGCGGTACAGCCGCCAGCGCGACGCGTCCGCCTGAGCCTCCGGACCGACGATCACCAGGGCACCTCGCCCTCACCGAAAAGGGTCAGTTCATCCACGTTGTCTGAAGCCGCCTGCTCGGCAGCGTTGCGCTTTTCCTCGACCTTGGGCAGCCAGCGGTGAGCGGCCGGTACGAGAACCACGACGTCGTCGGAGATGCGTCGGGCGATGCCCGCTTGCAGTACCAGGCCGGTCACCTTCGAGGCCAACGCGTCAAGGTTGGCCAACTCGCTCTTTGCCCAGCCCGATGGGTGTCGTTTGACAAGGTCCGCACAGACCGGTCGGATCTGACTGACGCTGACGGCGTGACAGCCGTCGACCTCGCGTGGTTTCGACATGGCTAGCAGTGGCTCCAACGCCAGCAGGGCCATCCGAGCCACTGTCGAGCCGCCGGGAAACGACAGATCAGTCAGGTACTCGTCGGAATCGGTCGCCACCATGCCCTCGGCTCGCGCCTCGACCTGGAGGCCGAAGTAGCGATCCAGCCAGTAGGACTCCTGCCGATGGTGATAACGCAGGTAGTCGGCCTCCTCGATGGGCAGATCAGCGTAAAGCACGACCGGATCCTCTGCGAGCCGACGACGAGCCAGTACGCCAACGACACGGCCGATAGCGGGAGGTCGGTGCCCGGCCCGGTCGGTGGAGTCGACGTCAGAAGTGCGCACCGGCCGCCCCATCAGTCCCAGCAGCTCTGCATCGACTGTTATAAGCGCCTCCTCGGGACCGCCGGATGTCACCGCCGCCACGCTGCCTTCGGTCTCCTCCAGCACGCCCAGGGCGACCAAGTGACGTAGGGCGGCCGCCATCGCCCGGAGTTCGACCGGGTCGTCGCTCACCGCGATGCCGGCCTCGGCCGCAGCTCCGCGCACGTCGGCCACCAGTTGGGACAGCAGGACCTGGCGGCCCACCTCCACCAGCGCCGCGAGCGTCAGGGCCAGGTATGCATAGCTGCGCGGGGTGAACCCGGACACGCCGCGTCCGCCACCGTCATCGCGCTGCTTGAAGAGACGGGCGAAACGGCGCTCCACCCGCAGCGGGTAGCCGAGGTAGGCCGCGAACAGCCGGCGCAGCACAGCCCGGTGCCGGTACAGCAGGGGTAGCAGCTCCGCCTCCGGCCCGTCGGCGTGCAGCAGAGGCTGCCGCAGCAGCGCACGCGCGCACCTGCGGACCTGGGCAGCCTCGATATGCGGCAAGTCACCGAGCAGATCCATGTGACGGCCCCGCTCATCCATGCGGCGACTCCGCTGCCGACGCCCCTTCGCAGACCTCGACATGGACAGCCACGTCGTGCAGCGTCAAAGCGCCGTGCGCGGCCCGGATGCGACACCGGACACCGGCCAGCGGTCCCACGCGTACGCGTAGCTGTGAAGGCGTGTGCAGGAATTCGCCAGCGCCATCGACACGCTCTCGGTAACTCATCGCACGGCGCAACAGATCGTAAAGCACGTCCAGCGCACCGGCCGACAGCGTAACCTCTTCCAGCCGAGCCGCCGCGGCTCGCAGCTCCGCGTACGCCGCCTCACGCCTTCGGGCCTGCTCCTGGGCTTCGACCAGCGCTAGTTGCTCACCGAGAGGATTTTCTACGATCTTGGCCGTGCGGCCTCGCGCGGCTCGATCGCCCCGACTCGACATAGACACCGGGACCGGGGTCCTCATCCCGTCGCGCCACGGCGTCGTGGGCAGCGTATCGTCCACGTCCGGCGCTAGGAGCCAGTGACGCGCACCCCACACACCAAATGATTCAGCATATATGCCGTGCGCTCCCTCTACTGTGGATTGGTCGAACCGGCGGGCGAGCCGAATCAGTTCCGTACGCCGCCCCGGCGCGATCTCTCCTCCGCCGGTTGCTCGCTTGACATTGGCCAGCAGTGACCCAATCGCCTTCGCCGTGGCCTCGCGGAGAGCTCCGACCTGACTGACCTGCCCTGGTCGCTCGACGAACCAGTCCGTTAGGCCACGCCAGTCGCTCATCGAACGGCCCCGGGCGCGCTCGACCGACTCTCCCAACTCGGCGGTCGGCGCAAGGAGTCGCAGCACCTCCGGCAGCGCCGTTTCGAGCGTGCCTAAGGTCTCCGCGATCGGTGTCGTGTGCCGCATGACATCGTCGACAACGAGCTGGATGTACTCGACCAGAAGCCCACGGAACCCAGCGATCTCCTCCGGATTCAGGTCATGCCGAGCCACGACCTGTCCCACATGGGCATAGAAGTCACGCACGGTGGCGGCCAGCTCAGCGTGCTGAAGGAACAGGGTGGTCACCTGCTCCGACAACCGCTCCCGCAACTTCGCCACCGCCGACGAACCCGAGCCGTGTAGCTGCTCAGCCACCAATGCTGCGGATATGGTGCCCGCCGCATCGTCCAGGCCACGCCGGATCGCGGGCAGTAGCTCTCTCGAAACCTCCCGAGCACCCTCCGGAATCGCCAATAGCGCCTCGGCCTCGCGATGTATCCGCAGCGCAAGCTTGTCCACCTGATAACGGAGGCTTCCGTGCGCGAACTCGGCAATCGACTTAGCGTTCGCTTCGCGCCGGCCGGGAACGAGATTTCCCCACTTCCTCAGCTGGGTAAGGCGGTCCACCACGCGGTCTACTGACGATTCCCCTGGCTCAATGCGACCGTCACGCTCGGCAGCGAACAACGCGTTTGACACATCAGTCGCCGATAAATCCGCGAGCAAGGTCGAGGAGAACACTCGCATGATGGCGAAATAGGTACGTGGGAATTCCCTGGAAGTCAGGTACGAGTATCGACGCAGACGACTCTCTGCATCGGAAGGGTCTCCAGCGACGTCGCCCTCTGCGTCCTCCACGTGTCGTACCGTAGCGAGCGACGAGGCCATCCCGGTACCCCCATTGATGTGGACCTTCCAAGAATCAGCAGGCGAAGTCGCGTGGACGAGCGACCTTGCGCTGCCGCTCGTTTGGAGACGCGACGCTCAGGGAATCCGGCTTCATACCTGGCTGGGCACACCTCCCATACCCCAAAGAGGCTGTCCGAGGCCCACCGCCAGCGCTCCGCGCCGCCCTCCCGCACCGCGGCCTGCCCGACCCCTTCGATATGCCAACCGTCCTCACCACCGGACCACCACCGCTGCCGCCAGCCGTGCACCGCAGTCTGCAACACCCGCAACCGCCACGCAATCTCCGGCACCGACACCCTCGGCGAACC
>NZ_WAAS01000028.1:0-43745 GCF_008806585.1 Micromonospora sp. AMSO12t | reverse complement strand
CACGGCTGCGACGCTGACGCGCCCGGACTCACCATGGAAACGCTCGTTGCCTCGTCGGTGCGGCCTCCCGCACCGACGAGGCAACGAATTACCGGATGGGCGCTACCTACTTGACGATCGTCACCGTCGCCGAGCGGTAGTTCTTGCCGTTCTTCTCCGGGTCGTAGCCCTTCTCGACGTTGCCGGAGGCGTCGACCGAGAACCAGCGGAACGTGGTGGTGCTGGTGACGCGGAAGACCTGCCCCGGCTCACGGAACTCGGTGGCCTGGTAGCGCGGCGATTCGAGGGTCGGCCGGCTGCCATCCGTCGTGTAGTAGATGGTGGCCGGCTCGCTCGTCTCGAAGCGCACGTCGACGGACCCGGTGTACCTGCCGCCGCCAGGGACGAGCTCGGAGGTCGGCTTCTTCTTGTCCTTGCCCCACTCTGCCGCGATCCGGAACATCTCCATGATCCCGTTGGCGTACTCCATCGTCTCGGAGTGGCCGCTGACGAGCGCCGGATTGCCCTCCCACGCCGGCTGGAACGAGCCGCCCTGCCAGTTGCCGGTGGCCGGGTTGTAGATCGAGCCGCCGACCTCCCAGCCGAAGGAGTAGATCCCGTAGGTGTGGTACATGTCCTCACGGACGTTGCCGGCGGAGGAGTACAGGACGTCCGACGAGCCGCCGACGTTCTCCGGCGTGACGACGGTCTCCCGGTACGCCTTGACCTGCGACAGGATCCTGCCGGCCGACTGCCAGTAGAACGCCTCGTCGCCCAGCGGCGGACGCGGCGTGGTGACCCGGCCGTCCGCGATGTAGGCGCCGGGCTGCCAGAACAGCTGGCCGCCGTTGGAGTGCACCGACATCATGAACTTGATGTTCGAGTACTTCTCGACCAGCCAGACGATGTTCTTCGACTCGGGCTCGGACAGCTTCTCCGGCCCCTGGTAGGTGCCGCTCGTGCACACCGTCGACCCACCGGCGTAGCCGTCGTGGCCCGACCCGACCCGGTAGTTCCGGTTCAGGTCGACGCCCCACGAGTTACGGCGGTCCGGGTCGGCGTTCGCGTCCTCGCAGTGGTTCGTCAGGTTCTTACGCTGCGAGGCGTAGTTGTAGAAGCTGTAGTTCGCGCCGTCGGGGTTGTTCGACAGGACGAGGAAGATGTCCGTCTCCTGGACGATCTTCTTCGTGTCCTTGTCGGTCTTGTAGTTGTGCACCAGACGCTCGGCCGTCTCCAGCGTCGTCGTCGCGGGCACCCACTCGCGGGCGTGGTCCTGGGCCTGGATCAGGACACCGGGGTTGCGGCCGTCGCGGTGCTTGCCGATCCGCAGGACCGGGATGGTGGCCTCGCCGCGGGGCACCTCGCCCTCCGGCGCGCCGACGCGCTTCTGGTCGAGGAAGTCGCTCAGCGCGACCGGGGCGGACGTCGGCACGACGAGCCCGGTGCCCGCGTTGCTGCGGTACGGGTGCGCCCGGTCGATCAGGCCCTGCGACTGGGTCTCCAGTGCCGCCGCCACCTGCGCGGCGGTGCTGGCGAGCGCGCCGTTGGCGTCCTTCGCGAGGAGGACGCGGACCGCCTTGCCCGACACGTCGACGCCGAGCGGGAGGCTCGCCCCCGGCCGCTCCACGAATTCGACGGTGACGTCGTTGCCACCCTCGTGGCCCCACGCCGCCGAACTGACGACGACCGCCGCCTGCCCGGTACCGCCGATCGTGGCCTGCGCCTTGCGCTGGTAGCCGTTCGTCTTGTGCGGCAGGTAGACGATCTCGGCGATGTCCGGGTACTGCCGGGCGATCTCCTCGGCGCGGCTGAAGAGCTGCTGCGGATGCTTGTAGCCGTCGATGAAGTCCGACCTGTAGCCCGGGTTGTCCGTCAGCGGCGGCGGGGCGCCCTCGAGCCAGTTGGAGACCTTGCCGGTGGTGACGCCGCCGGTCGAGCTGCTGACCTTGATCTGGTCAGGACGCGCGTCGAGCTTGAACAGGTTCCGGTGGAACATGTACTGCCCGGAGTCGACGAAGCGGCTCATCGTCCGGGCGGAGCCGAACGGCGTACCGACGCCCGAGTCGTTCTCGAGCTGCATCAGGACGATCGGGTTGGCCTGCCCGCCTTCGGTGGTCCGTGCCTCGACGTAGAGGAAGCCCTGGCCCTTCGTGGTGAACCAGTCGGCGCGGACGACTCGTACCGTCGCGTCGTTCGCCTCGGTCACCTGCGCCGGCTGGGCGAGCGGCTGGGCGGCCCGTGCCCCGGCGGCCCGGAAGCCGCCGTCGGCCACGTCGCTCCAGGTGAAGCGCTCGTTCTCGCCGAGGATCTTGACGCCCATCGCCTTGAGCTCGGCGACCTGCCCGGCGTCCACGTGCGCCTCGCCCTCGATGCCGTCCGGCACGCGCGTGAGGCCGTGCTCGACGTCGTAGCCGGCGGCTACCACCTTGTCGAGCATGTCGGATCCGGTCAGCTTGATGCGTACGTGGTTCGACTCATGATCCGCGTGGTGGGCTCTTTCGGAGCCCGTGGCGGTGGGCTTCGTGGGGTCCGCGCCCGCAGGCGCGGTCGCGACGAAAGTGGTTGCCACCAGGGCGGACATCGCGAAGAACACGATGCGTGGCTGTCTACCTCGCATGCTCCCCTCCTTCTGTCTGTGGCCGTCAGTGATGTCGCGGCCGGCCCGAGCGCGGGCCGGACCGCATCGATTCATCCAAAGATGGACATGCTGCACCCGCGCACGACGAGCCCGGCTCCGACGGATCGCGTCGGAGGATCGTGCCGGGTGCGAGCGGGCCGGGTGCGTCGGATGCAGTGCGTCGTGTGTCCGCCCACAGCGATCCAGGCCTCGACGGATCGCGTCGAGGACCGTGTGGAGCATGGGCGGAACTGAGGCGGCGGAGGCGTCTTTCACGTCGACGACGTGGCTTGACCTGGATCTTTGCATCGCCTGAGCCGTTTGATCAACCCTTCGATGCGACGGCCAGAGGGAACCTTGAGGATTCGGTGTGCGGGCCAGCGCCGCAGGTGGCGCCCGTGCGTGACCGGCGACCACCACGACGGTGGCGCCGTCGAGGGCGACGGATGAAGGCCTACGGGCGCAGGTCGACCGAGACGTGCCCGGACAGGGCGCGAAGGAAGTCGGGCGCGTCGAAGATCGCGTCGGCGGAGGCGACGCCTACGGTCCTGGTCCGTCCCGTGAGGACAGGGTCGACGAGGCGAAGGTTTGCTACCTGGTCTGCCCGTCGTCACGCAGGGCGAGGAGCGCCGCTTCGAGCCGCAGCCCGAGCCCCCGTCATGACGAGCAGGGCGGCGAGGACGTATCCCCCGGTCGAAGGATTATCCGGGCTGATCATCAGTAGCGAGATGAGCAGCCCGGCGGCCAGGGCGACGTTGCCCATCACTCTGGTCGAGCCGCTACGCGTGTACCGGAGATCCACGCAAGTCACCGTATAGGGCTGGAGCGGGCGCCAATGTCCCTGGCCGACGTCACACGCGCGCCGGGCCCCTCCGAGCGGCGGCAGGCAGGGGCCGCAGGGTGAGCACCTCACCGAGCCCGTCGACGTGGGTCAGCCTGGTGGCGAACGCGGCGCTCAGGGCGCGGCGCAGGTAGTCCAGCACCGCCGGCCCCGGGGTGAGCGGCGCCGATCCGGTGTCGCCCGTGCCGACCAGGTGCACCTCGCGGGCGAGCCGTCCGGAGGTGTTGACGAACCGGCAGAGATCGTCCCACCGCAGGTACCGCCAGAAGTCGACGCTGACCACCGCGTCGAGGCTGCCCGGCGGGATGGGCGGGTCCATGCCGACCAGGTGGTGGTTCGTCGGGCCCGGCGGGGCGGAGTAGTCGAAGGTCAGCGCCCCGGTCGGCAGGTCGACCTGATCGCTGCCGGTGCCCACCCACAGCACGCGGGGGCCGGGCAGGCGGTCGGCGAGCCGGTCGAACGCCGGCCCGATCCGGCACGTCGAGCGCCGCGCGCAGTCGGTGGCCGCGGAGCGGTAGTACACGATGCGCTCCAGCGAGTCGTACACGTCCAGCAGGCCGTAGAACTCCCATTCGATGACGTGGTACTGCCCGGTCAGGAGGCTCCGGTTGGCCGCGAAGTCGGACCAGTTGCGGTCGGTGTTGCGGTGGTGCGGGAGGTGGAAGGCGCGGGCCTCGTCGTCGAAGGCGAAATTGAGTTCGGTCACGCCGAGGTGCCGGTGCACCCGATAGAACAGCTCGATGTCCTCCAGGCCCCAGCGCAGCCCGGAGCGTTCGTCGAATCCGCCGGTCCGGTCGAAGAGGTCACGGGCGAGCGAGATGTTGTGGGTGTAGGCGAGCGCCCAGCCCGCCCGGAGCCACTCCGGCCCCGGGGGCTGACCGTGCGGGAAGCGCAGGTCGCCGGCGCGGTCCGCGCGGCGGCGGGGGACGTCGGTCATCTCCCGGTCGTCGAGGGCGGCCTCGACGTGCTCCAGGCTCAGCTCGTCGCGCCGGCCCATCAGCACGGCGGGCCGGCCGGCGACCGCGTGGTGGGCCAGGTGGCGCTCCAGCAACTGCGGGGAGGCGTACGAGTCGGCGTCGAGGAACAACAGCAGCGGCGCCCGGGTGTGCCGGACCGCCTCGTTGCGGGCTGCGGAGCGTCCCCGCCGTCTGGGGAACTCCAGCAGGCGGAGGTCGAGACCGGTGGCGGCCTCGACGGCGTCGGCGTAACCGGCGGGGGAGCCGCCGTCGCGGATGACCACCACCTCGAAGCGCTCGGGGCTCACCGTCTGTCGCGTCAGCGACCGCAGCGTCAGCGCCAGGCACTGCGCGTCCTGGTAGGTGGGTATGACCACGCTCAGCTCGACCGCGTCGTTCGTCCGTGCCGTCATTCGACTTCCCCGTCATGGTGGTGGTGCACGATCTCCGTCGACGCGCCTCGCGCGGGAGCGCGGCCCGGCCGGGTCACGCGTGGTGGTTCACGCTCACCGGCCAGGACCATCGTCGTCGACGGTGCCGGTGGGAGCTAAGCAGCGCGCCAAATGAGGATCAATCGATTCGTCGATGTCTGGGGTGCGATCAGTGGATCGACAGGGGTCCCGACGACACCGGGTGACGAATGCGAGGCGCGGCGTCGAGGAAACCCCGCAACCCGGCCGGCAGCCGGATCCGCGGCCGCCACCGTCCGGGGACGGGCGCGCGTGCGGCCGGTCACTACGCTGCGGCCCGTGGAGCGGATGGCGGGTGTGTTCTGGACGGGTGGCTGCGCGGCAGTCGCCGTCCTGCTCGTGGCGGGCGTCGTCGCGCTGGTCGTGGCGTCCCACCGGCGGGAGCGGGAGCGGCGGGAGCACTGGCGACAGTGGGCCGCCCGGTACGGCTGGACCTTTGACGAGCGGCCCCAGATCACCTGGACCGACCGGGTGCCGGGCCGCAACCGCCGGGGCGTGCGGTTCGCGCTGACCGGGACGCTGCACGGCCGACCCGTCTGCGTGGCCGAGTACGCGTACACCGAGACGCACAGCTCGACCGGCGCGGACGGCAACCAGACGACCACCACGCACACCCACACGTACGTCGTCTGCTCGGTGTGGCTGCGGCGGCCGTTCCCGGCGCTCTCGGTCGGACCACGCCACGCGTTCTCGAAGCTGGGCCGCGCGCTGTTCGGCAGCGACACCTACGCCACCGGGCACGAGGAGTTCGACCGGCAGTGGCGGGTGGCCGCCGCGGCCCCGGGGCAGCAGGCGCTGGTCGGGCCGACCCTGATCGCCGCGCACCTGGCGGGAGCGGTGCCGGCGTGGAGCGTGCGGGGGGCGGAACTGGTCACCTACCGGCGCGGCCGGCTGGAGGACGCCGCCCTGGTGCCGTCGCTGGTGACCCCGCTGATCACGGTCGCCGACCTGCTGGAGCAGGGCCGCTGACGAGCGCCGGCCTCCCCGACGGGACGGCCGGCGGGAAGAGCGCGGGAGGCCGGACCCCAGGGGCCCGGCCTCCCGTCACGAGCTGTGGATCACGGCCGCCAGGAGCCGGTGGTCTCGAACCTGTGCAGGTACTCCAGCGCGCCGTTCTTGTCGGCCACGTTGAACACCACCGTGCCCGCGCGCCTGCTGCCCTCGGGCAGGTTGTTGCCGGAGTCCAGGGTGTCGCCGCAGCCGGAGAGCGCGCTCGCCAGGCCGTTGGCGGTGGTGCCGTTGGCGGCCACCCAGTTGAAGTAGAACGGGTTGATGGAGCTCTTGCCCTTGGTCACCGTCGCGGTGACGTGGGCGATCAGGTACATGCCCTTGTCGGGGGGCGGGGCGTACGACCGGCAGCCCTTGGTCTCCGTGGTGAACCGGGTGACCGTGATCTCCATGGTCCCGTCGTCGTCGGAGACCACCAGGGTGGCGCCGGGCTTCATGTTGAAGGTCTCGCCGTCCCTGGCCGACGGGGACGGGCCGTCCGGCTGCAGCGTGATTCGCGGGGCGGCTTTATTCAGGTCGTCCGCCGCCTTGTTGGCGCCGGCGATGAGCGCGACGACGCCGCCGACGCAGCAGAGCAGGGCCAGCACGGCCACCACGGCCACGACGATCAGGACGGTCTTGTTCTTCTTCGGCGGCGCGGCCGGATGCGGCGCGCCGAGGGGGTAACCGGGCGCGCCGCCCGGGTAGCCGGGCCCACCGGGCGCGTAGCCGGGCCCACCGGGCGGCGGGTAGCCGGGCCCGGCGGCCGGATACCCCGGCGTGCCGGACACCGGCGGGTACGGCGTGCCCGAGGTCGGCTGGTGCGGGGCGGCCCACGGCTCGCCCGGCATCCCGGACACCGGTGGCTGCGGCATCCCGGACACCGGTGGCTGCGGCACCCCCGAGACCGGCGGCTGCGCCCACGGCTCGCCGGGCGCGCCCGACACCGGTGGCTGCGGTGCCCCGGAGACCGGCGGCTGCGGCGCGGCCCACGGGTCGCCGGCCGGCTGCTGCGGCGGCACGGGCGGGAGCGGGGCCCACGGGTCGCCCGTGGCCTGCGGGGCGCCGGAGGTCGGCGGCTGCGGCGGGTGGCCGCCCTGGTCGGCGGGGAACTGCGGCATCGGTGCCGGCGGGTACGGCTGCGGCTGCTGCTCCGGGCTCGGTTGGTTCGGATCCTGCGGCCCGTAAGGGGGCGGGGGGTGACTCACCGTACTCCTAGGCACCTGACGACGACGGCAAACGCGGCTGACGCTACCGTGCGCGGACAACGGACCATCTTCGCGTCTCCGGCAGCGCCGCGCCGTCCCCTGTTCGGATTCCGTGCCCGGGTCAACCGGACAGCAGCACGGCGGCGGTGCGGACCAGCGCGTCGTCGACCGCGAACCGGCCGGTGACCAGCGCGGGCGGACGGGCGAGCGGAGTCGCGTCGAGTCGCGCCGGGGCGATCCGGGCGGTGAAGGTGCCGGCGTCCGGATCCAACTCCACCAGCGCGTCGTGGAAGTCCAGCCACGTGCCGACGACCGGGTGCCACACCTTGTAGACGGTCTCCTTGGCGCTGAACAGCACCGCCGGCCAGGAGGTGCCCACCGGCAGGCGGGCGCACCGGTCCTGCTCCTCGGGCAGGCAGATCAGCCGGCGTACGCCCGCGTTGAGCTCCCGGTGCCCCTCGGCGTCGATGCCGACCGACCGGACCTCGCCGGAGCGGGCCGCGACCGCCGCGCAGTAGCCGCGGGTGTGGGTGATGGCGCCGACCACGCCGGCCGGCCAGACCGGCGACCGGTCCGCGGCCGACGGCACCGCCACCGGGGGTACGCCGAGGGCCGCCATCGCCCGGCGGGCGCAGACCCGCCCGGCGGTGAAGTCGCGGCGGCGGCTCTGCACCGCGCGTTCGCCCAGGCAGGCCCGCTCGGCCGGCAACAGCTCGCCAGCCCAGTCCGACGCCCCGGCCACGGCCACCGCCACGGCCGGCGGCAGCAGGTCACGCACCGCCGCCCCCCGACAGGTGCGACCGTCCGCGCGCCCGCCCGGCTCCGAGCCCGTCGGCCGGTGGCCGGTGCGGCGGCTGGCGAGCGGACCGCCGGGCCGGCGCCCCGCCCACGGTCGGCGTCGCGAGGGTCATGGTTGGTGAACGTACCGCAAGGCGTAACACCGCAGCGTCCTGCGGCGCTGACAGGGCGTCGCCGGTGGGCGGGAATGGTCCACTGTCGACCAGCCCACCGGGGGCGGGTCGCCACGTGAACCGGAGAGGGAGTGCGATGACCGGTGGTGCGGAATCCTCGGCGTCCGGGGCGGACGAGCACGCTCCACTCGCTCCCGGCTGGACCTGCGGCACGTGCGGGGCGGAATGGCCGTGCCCGGCCAAACGGTCCCGGCTGCTGGAGGAGTACCGGCGGGACCGCGCCATGCTCAGCGTGTACCTGGGGTCCTGTCTCGCGGCCGCCGCGCAGGACCTGCCGCCGTCCTCCGGCACGTCCCTGCAGGACCGGTTCCTCGGCTGGCTGCCCCGCAACCCCCGGACGTCCTGACCGCACCCCGGGGCGACCGGTCGCCCCGGGGTGCCCGGCGGTCAGTACGCGTGCGTCACCGTGATCGTGATGTTCGTGCAGGAGTTCGCCCGGCTGGTCAACGCGCTCTTCTCGGCGCTGTCGACGCTCAGCCGCCACCGGGTCTTCACCGCCACCCACTCGCCGACGTACCGGCACTTCTCGTTGGTGGGCTGCCAGGTGGCCGGGTCCTGGTCGCCCTTGGCCTGGTTGACGTTGTCGGTCACCGCGACCAGCGACCTGACGTCGCCGAGGTCGTTGGCGAACGCCTGCCGCCGCGACGTGGTCCAGTTCCGGGCGCCCGAGTCCCACGCCTCGGCGAGCGGAACCATGTGGTCGATGTCCAGGTCGGACGGGTTGGTCCAGTAGGCGGCGTCGTAGTAGGAGCGCCAGCGCCCGCCGGTCAGTTGGCAGCCGGAGCCCACCGTGGGGCGGGTGGTGGCCTCGGCGATCAGCACCTCGTAGCGGGTGTTGCAGCCGTCGGAGTCCGCGTCGGTCCAGTGCGGGAACAGGTCCCGGTTGTAGCCGGTACGGCTCTCGGCGGCCACCGGCAGGTCGGCGACGAGGGTACGCAGCGGCACCGAGACGGTGGCCGCGTGGGCGGGGGCGGACAGGCCGAGGGTGGCGGCGGTGACGGTGGCCAGCAGGCCGCCGGTCCAGCGGAGGGTACGGGTCATCGTGAACTCCGTCCGATCGATCGGGATGGCTGACAGTGCAACCGGCCCGGGTGCCGACGGACCGGACCCAGGGTTACTGGAGAACCAAATCGATCGATACGTTACGGGAAGTCTCCCATCGATGGGAATCCCGATAGCTGCGAAATCTGGCAGATCCCGGTCCCGCCGGCGCTGTCGATCCGTACCGTTTGCGCGAGATGACGGACCGTTAGTGCCGGATGTAAACCATCCGTGCGGTGTCGCGTTGGTCGGAAATCTGACCGAAGTCGACCCGTTGTGCCAGTGGTAGGTGGTGGTTAAGCTCTTGATGCGCGCCCCAATCGCCCGCTTCCCCCGTGGCAGGCGATCGGGGCGCGCATCTATGTCGAACGGGCCCGCACGCCACCGCGTGCGGGCCCGTTCCTTGTGCACCCGCCGCGCCGCCCGGGGCGCGCGGCGGGTGCCGTGCCGTCCTCAGATCCAGCGGCCGTCCAGCCACATCCGCGCCGACCACTCGGCGTACGGCAGCACCTTCCCGACGAAGATCGGATGGAAGTACGCGAAGCAGAGCGCGACCAGCAGGACGTACGCCCCGGCGATCACCCCGCCGACCAGCCTGCGGTCCCGGACCTCGTCCGACTCCTCGCGCGCGGCGGCAGGTCCGCCGTCTCCCGGCTGCGCGGCGACGGCGCCCGGTGGACCGGCCGGCGTGATGATCGCGCCGAGCACGTAGACCACCGCCAGCACCAGGAACGGCAGGATCGGCGCGGTGTAGAAGGAGAACATCGTCCGGCCGTCGAGGGCGAACCAGAACCAGGGCAGCAGGCCGGCCGCCACGACGAGCAGGATCGCCCCCGCCCGCCAGTCCCGCCGGGCCAGGCCCAGCCAGACCAGCGCCGCCAGCGCGGGCAGGAACGACCACCAGAGCAGCGGGGTGCCCAGCAGCAGGACCTCGGAGGCGCAGCTCGGCGCCCCGCAGGGCCCGTTGCCAGCCCAGTAGAAGGCGACCGGCCGGCCGAGCAGCAGCCACTGCCACGGCCACGACTGGTACTTGTGCCCCTCGTCCAGCGTGCGGTGGAAGCCGTACGCGGCCTTGTGGTACTCGATCAGGTTGTTCAACGCGCCGAAGACCGGGGTGTCGCTCAGCGGGGCGTTCGGGTAGCGCTCGGCCAGCCGGTAGTAGCCCTCGTCGCTGAGCAGCCAGCCGGACCAGGTGGCGACGTAGGTGACCACGATCAGCACCCCGGCCAGCACCAGCCACGGCACCTCGTCGAGGAGGGTGTCCCGCCACGGTCGGCGTACGCCGGCGGAGCGGCGGACCCCGACCTCCCACAGGATCACCAGCAGCGCGAAGACCGGCAGGAAGTAGAGCGCGCTCCACTTGACCGCGCAGGCGCAGCCGAACAGGACCCCGGCGGCGAGCCGCCACCACGGCCAGTTCCGCCAGCCGCCCGCCGGACGCCCGGCCCGCCCGGGCTGGCCCGGGTCCAGGCCGGCCTCCAGCGCCCGGGCCCACCGGCGGCGCCGGGCGTCCCGGTCGAGCACCAGGGCGCCGAACGTGGCCAGCACGAAGAACAGCAGGAAGATGTCGAGCAGCGCGGTGCGGGAGAGCACCAGGTGGAAGCCGTCCAGCGCGAGCAGCAGGCCGGCGGCGCAGCCCAGCGCGGTCGAGCGGAACATCCGCCGGCCGATGCGGACCAGCAGCAGCACCGACAGGGTGCCGATGACCGCCGCCGAGACCCGCCAGCCGAACTCCGGGGCGGTCGTCATCAGGTGCCCCGGCACGGAGATGCCGTGCTCGGCGTCGGCGTAGCCGAAGGCCCACTCGCCGAACCCGATCAGCCACTTGCCCAGCGGCGGGTGGACCACGTACGACGCGCCGCCGTCCTTGTAGTTCCACTCGACGCCCTTGTCGATGAGCCCCCAGCCCTCCCGGGCGTAGTAGGTCTCGTCGAAGATCTTGCCCGGCGGGTGGCTCAGGCCGACGAAGCGCAGGATCGCCGCGATGGCGACGATCACGCCGGTGGCGAGCCAGGAACGCCCGTCCAGCCGGGCCTCGACGGTGGCCAGTCGCCGCCGGACCACGCCGGGGATCCCGCCGGAAGCCGGGGACCTGCCCTCCGGCGGACTCCCGTCCGTGAGGTCCTGCCCCGCCTGGTCCGCGCTCTGTGCTGTCGACGCACTCGTCACCCGGCGATCGTAGGCTGCGAAGGTGCCCGGTGGCGCCCGTCGTCCCCGATACCGGTAAAGCCGTCGATGAAGGAGTTGCATCTCGTGGGTGAAAAGTCCGAAACCGGGCGCCTGGTCCTGCTCGGCGCGCCGCTCGGCAACCCCGCCGACGCCTCCGCCCGGTTCCGTGAGGTGCTCGCCGCCGCGGACGTGGTGGCCGCCGAGGACACCCGCCGGCTGACCCGGCTGGCCCGGGACCTCGACGTCACCGTCGGCGGCCGCATCGTCTCCTACTTCGAGGGCAACGAGGAGCGGCGCACCCCCGAGCTGGTCGACGTGCTGACCGCCGGCTACCTGGTCGCCCTGGTCACCGACGGCGGCATGCCGAGCGTCTCCGACCCGGGCTACCGGCTGGTCCGGGCTGCCCTCGACGCCGGCGTGCCGGTCACCGCCGCGCCGGGCCCGAGCGCGGTCACCACCGCCCTGGCACTGTCCGGCCTGCCCTGCGACCGGTTCTGCTTCGAGGGCTTTCTGCCGCGCACCGGCGGCGCCCGGCGGTCCCGCCTGCGGGCGCTGGCCGCCGAGGAGCGGACGCTGGTCTTCTTCGAGGCGCCGCACCGGATCGCCGCCGCGCTCGCCGACCTGGCCGCCGCGTTCGGCGCCGACCGGCCCGCCGCACTCTGCCGCGAGCTGACCAAGACGTACGAGGAGATCGTCCGCCGCCCGCTCGGCGAGCTGGCCGACTGGGCGGCCGAGGGGGAGCCGCGCGGCGAGATCACCCTCGTCGTGGCCGGCGCGCCCGAGTCGGCCCCCGAGCGGCCCGACGACGACACGCTGCGGGCCGCCGTCGCCGCCCGCGAGGCCGCCGGGCTGTCCCGCCGGGACGCGATCACCGAGGTCGCCACGGAGTACGCCCTGCGCCGCCGCGACGTCTACGCCGTCGTGCACGCCTGACACCCGAGTCGGCACGCCTGACGCCCGACTGGAATTTCCACCCGGCCCGGCCGGGCACCCTCGGCGGCCCGGCCGTCGGGCGCCGCGCAGCACCCGACGGGTTCACCAGGCGGCGACGAGGAAGCCGAGGGTGATCGCCAGCGGGCCGGCCACGGCGCCCGTCACCGCCCAGCGGCGGGCGCGGGGGTCGGCGATCCGGGTGGACCCGGTCCACCGGACGATCCCCGCGCCGCAGCCCAGCACCACCAGCAGGCCGAGCAGCCAGCGCAGGTGCCCGGCCGCGCCGGTGTCCGCGTACGCGGTGCCGCCGTCCGGGCCGGTCATCCGGGCCGGCAGGATCGTGCCGGCCGCGGTGCGCTCCGCGGCCACCCCGCTCACCCGCACGCCGTACGCGGTCCACGTCTCGTCGGCGGGAGCGAAGTTGCCCCGGCAGCGCTGCGCGAGGCCGCCCCCGGTGCAGTCGGCGATCACCACCGTGCCCCGCGTGGCGTGCCCCACCGCCAGCCAGAACGGGCCCGCGCTGACCCAGGCGAAGAACGCCGCCATCAGGCTCAGCGCCAGCAGGGCGGCCAGCCCCGGCAGCGGATCGGGCGGACGCGGGGTGCGCCGGGCCCGACGCCGCGCGGCCTCCTCCCGGGCCGACCGCTCCCGCTCGTGCGGCGGTTCCTCCCGGATCGGGGTGCCGTCCCAGTGCACCAGCTCGATCGGCGGCCAGTACGCCCCGTCACCATCGTCGGACCCGTCCCCGCCGTCCGGCGTACGCCCGCCGTCGCCCCGGTCCGGAACAGGCCCACCACCCTCGCCGTCCGGCGTACGCCCGCCGTCGTCCCGGTCCGGCGGGTCACCGGCGGACGGACGCCCCCGGCGGGGCCAGCGGTTCGGCTGCCGGACGGGGACCCGGCGCGGTACGGCGTCGACCGGCGCCCCGGTCGTGGGCTCCACCTCGACGGCGGGCGCGGCGGACGGCGGGGCCGCCACCGGTCCGGCGGCCTCGACGGGCGGTTCCGGTGGCGACTCCGGCGGCGCGGCGGCCTGGACCGCCCGGGGGTGCGGCGCGCGGGTGCCCCGCGGCGCCCTCCCCGCGCCATCGTCCGTCGGGCCGGAGGGACGGTCGTCACGATCCCGGGCCGCTCGTCTGCCAGTCACGGCGTTCATTGCACCCCGCGACCAGGGCGTCCACCGGCAGCTCAGGCCGCGTGTCGGCGACAAATCGGGCGAACAGCGGACCCGGTCCCGCCGGGCCGCCGACCCGAGGGCCCTATTGGTTCGCGGTCACCGCGAGCGGGTCACTAGGCTTGCTGGTCATGAGTCACGTTCTCGCGGCGGTCGCCTGGCCGTACGCCAACGGCCCGCGCCACATCGGCCACGTCTCCGGTTTCGGCGTTCCCTCCGACGTCTTCAGCCGGTACATGCGGATGGCCGGGCACGACGTGCTCATGGTGTCGGGCACCGACGAGCACGGCACCCCCATCCAGGTGCAGGCGGACGCCGACGGCGTCACCCCGCGCGAGCTGGCCGACCGCTACAACCGGGTGATCGTGGAGGACCTGCACGGCCTCGGGCTCTCCTACGACCTGTTCACCCGCACCACCACCCGCAACCACTACGCGGTGGTGCAGGAGCTGTTCGAGGGGATGTACCGCAACGGCTACATCGTCCCGAAGACCACCATGGGGGCGATCTCCCCGTCCACCGGCCGGACGCTGCCCGACCGCTACATCGAGGGCACCTGCCCGATCTGCGGCTACGACAGCGCGCGCGGCGACCAGTGCGACAACTGCGGCAACCAGCTCGACCCGATCGACCTGATCGACCCGAAGTCGCGGATCAACGGGGAGACCCCGAAGTTCGTCGAGACCGAGCACTTCTTCCTCGACCTGCCCGCCCTCGCCGACGTGCTGCGGCAGTGGCTCGACACCCGCGAGGGCTGGCGGCCCAACGTGCTGCGCTTCTCGAAGAACCTGCTCGACGACCTCCAGCCCCGGGCCATCACCCGTGACCTGGAGTGGGGCGTGCCGATCCCGCTCGACGGCTGGCGGGACCGCCCCGACAAGCGCATCTACGTCTGGTTCGACGCGGTGATCGGCTACCTGTCGGCCTCGATCGAGTGGGCCCGCCGCTCCGGCGACCCCGAGGCGTGGCGCCGGTGGTGGTCCACCGACGGTGAGGGGAAGGACGCCCGCGCCTACTACTTCATGGGCAAGGACAACATCGTCTTCCACTCGGTGATCTGGCCGGCGCTGCTCTCCGGCTACTCGGGCGAGGGCAGCCGCGACGGCGCGCCGGGCGACCTGGGCCGGCTCAACCTGCCCACCGAGGTGGTCTCCAGCGAATACCTCACGATGGAGGGGAAGAAGTTCTCCTCGTCGCGCCGGGTCGTCATCTACGTACGGGACTTCCTGGAGCGCTACGACGCCGACGCGCTGCGCTACTTCATCGCCGCCGCCGGCCCGGAGAGCAACGACACCGACTTCACCTGGGCCGAGTTCCTCCGCCGCAACAACGACGAGCTGGTCGCCGGCTGGGGCAACCTGGTCAACCGGTCCGTCTCCATGGCGGCGAAGAACTTCGGCGCGATCCCGCCCGTCGACCCGGCCGGCCTCACCGAGGCCGACGAGGCGCTGCTCGCGGTCGCCCGGGCCGGCTTCGCCACCGTCGGCGACCTGATCGCCCGGCACCGCCAGAAGCAGGCCATCGGCGAGGCGATGAGGGTGGTCGCCGAGGCCAACCGGTACCTCTCCGAGCAGGCGCCGTGGAAGCTCAAGGGCGAGGACGACAAGCCGCGGATGGGCACCATCCTGCACGTCACCCTCCAGGTGGTCAGCGACGCCAACACGCTGCTCACCCCGTTCCTGCCGCACTCCGCGCAGAAGGTGCACGAGCTGCTCGGCGGCACCGGCGTCCACGCGCCGATGCCGGTCATCGAGGAGGTCGAGGACCTCGACGGCGGGCCCGCGTACCCGGTGCTGACCGGCGACTACACCGTCGGCGCGCGGTGGGAGTCCGTACCGCTGGAGGCCGGCCGGCCGCTGGCCGCGCCGAAGCCGGTCTTCCGCAAGCTCGACCCGTCGATCGTCGACGAGGAACTCGCCCGCCTGGCCGACTGACGGCCGCCTGCGTGCCGACGGGCGCGACCCCCGAGGGGGCCGCGCCCGTCGCCGTCGTGTCGGCTGCCACCCCCGGACCTGGCGCCGGTGCGCGTCAGGCCCGGGCCATCGCCGGCGCGCCGATGAAGTCCATGATGCTGCGGTTGACCTCGGCCGCGTTCGTCCACGGGGTGCCGTGCGGCGCGCCCTTCAGCGTGACCAGCTGGCTGCCGGGCAGCATGGGCTGCAGCCGCTGACCGGTCTTCGGGTACGGCAGCACCGCGTCGGCGTCGCCCTGCACGATCAGCACCGGCACGTCGATGCGGGACACGTCGCCCCGGAAGTCGGTCTGCCAGGCGTCCACGCTGTCGTGGGTGCCCTTCGCCGAGGCGCGGGCGCCGATCTCCCAGTGCGCCCGGAACGCCTCCTCGCTGACCAGCTTGCCCTTGTTCTCCTGGTAGTTGAAGAACGCCTCGCAGAAGGTGGTGAGGTAGGCGAACCGGTCGTCGATGATGGCCTGCTGGAAGCCCTGGAAGAGGCTCTTGTCGACGCCCTCCGGGTTGTCCGAGGTCTTCAGCAGGAACGGCGCGAGCGGGGCCAGCAGCACCGCCCGGTCGACCCGCTGCGAGCCGTACACGCCCAGGTAGCGGGTCACCTCGCCGGTGCCCATCGAGTGGCCGACCAGGATGACGTTCCGCAGGTCCAGCTCCGTCATCAGCACGTCGAGGTCGGCGGCGAACGTGTCGTAGTCGTACCCGGACGCCGGCTGGGCGGAGTTGCCGAAACCCCGCCGGTCGTAAGTGATCGTCCGGTATCCGGCGGCCTGCAACGGCCCGGTCTGCTTCTCCCAGGTCGACCCGCTGAACGGGAAGCCGTGGATCAGCACGATCGGCTGACCGGAGCCGTGGTCCTCGTAGTACAGGTCGACGGGGGCGGAGTTCTCCGTCCCCACTGTGATGAAAGGCATGCGCGTCTCCTGGTCACGTGACGATCGGACGCCCGCGCTTTCCCACCCCACCCGGGGTTATGCCGCCCGGGACCGGCGCCCAGCCCCGCTCACAGCGCGTACGGCAGGTCCACCACCCGGTCGTCGGTGACCTCGGAGGCGGGCGCCCACGTCTCGTAGACGCCCCGCTCCTGGCACTGCGCCCCGGTCTCCGCCACCGCGTCCGGGCCGGGCCGACGCAGGCGCAGGCGCAGCCACCCGGACTCCTCCCGCAACATTAGGCAGGGCACGCCCCGCCAGTCGGCCAGCCGCAGCCGGCGGGCCGCCGACTCCACCGGGTACCGGGCGGCCCGGGTCATCGCCAGCACCCGGAACCCGCCCGGCTGGTCGGCCACCGCCTCGTACTCGCCGCCGGCGTAGTCGCCGACCAGCCGGGTGGAGCGGGGCGTCTCGCCGGTCGGCACGTACTCCTGGTCGGGGGAGAGCCCCGGCACCGCCGCCAGCAGGTGCCGCCACTGCGGGCCGGCCATCCGCAGCCAGCCGCGCTGCTCGGCCTGGTAGCTGTAGAGCACCACCTCCACGCCGTCGGCCGGATAGGCGAGCAGGGTGGCGTTCGCCGGCATCGGCAGGTCCGCGAAGTCCCGGGTGACGAACTCCGGGACGAGCTGGGCGCTGCTGGGCACGAAGCCGGTGCCGAGCACCGCCCCGCCCAGCCGGTCCCGGGGCGCGAGCGCGGTCAGCCCCCGGTGCGCCCCGCCGACCGGCACGTCGTAGTCGGCCGGGTCGGCCGCCCGCCAGCGCAGCGCGTACGTCACGTCCGCGCCGTCGGTACCGGCCGCGCCGTCGGTGCGCAGCACGGCCGTCGCCGACGGCGTACGCAGGTGCGCCACGTCGTGCTCCCGGTAGCAGAAACCGTGCGGCAGCCACCCGCGCACGTAACCGGCGAGCTGCCGCGCGGAGAGCACCTTCACCATCCGGGTGCCCCGCCGGATTACCGCGGAGGCGCGCACCGCCGCCAGCGTCGGATCCCCGGCCGCCGCGGGCTGCTGGCTGAGCTGCTGCACGTACGCCCAGCCCCGCTCCCGGTGCAGCGGCACCAGCAGCGGGGACTCCGCCTCGTCGCCCGGGTCGGCCACGGGAGGCACGACGGTGACCTCGGTGGCGTGCACGAACCTGCGCCACGGCAGCGCGGCGCCGGACCGGGGCGCCCACTCGAAGCCGGGCGCCTCCTCGGCACTGAACAGCTCGTACGCCGCGCCCCGGGCGATCTCCTCCGCCGGGTACACCACGCCCCCGTACGTCACACGCGGGCCGTTTCCGCTGGCCTGAGGGGTGATGGTCACGCCGACGACGCTAGGCGCGAGATGTGCCGTCCCGGTGAACAGGCGGTGGCGTCCCCACGACACGGGCCACCGGCGGTGTGTGATGCTGGCCGCGATGAGCGAGCCCACCGAAACCCGCAAGCAGCGCGCCGCCCGCCGGGCCGGGGAGTTCCCGCCCGTGCCCGAGCCGCTGCCCCGCCCCGTGCTGGACAGCCACACCCACCTCGACATCACCGTCAGCGAGGCCGGCGTGCCCCCACAGCCGCGGGCGGACGGGGACCCGGGCGTCGTACCCGTCGAGGACCCGGTCGCCGTGGCCGTGGCCGTCGCCGCCTCGGTGGGCGTCGACCGGCTGGTGCAGGTCGGGGTGGACGTCGCCTCCTCCCGCTGGGGGGCCGACGTCGCCGACAGCCACCCGGCCGTGCTGGCCACCGTGGCGCTGCACCCGAACGAGGCCCCCCGCCTGCCCGACCTGGACGAGGCGCTGCGCGAGATCGAGGCGCTCGCCGCCCGGGACCGGGTACGGGGGATCGGCGAGACGGGGATGGACTTCTTCCGCACCGGCGAGGAGGGACGCGCCGTCCAGGAGGAGAGCTTCCGGGCGCACATCGCCATCGCCAAGCGGTACGGCAAGGCCCTGGTCGTGCACGACCGGGACGCGCACGCCGACGTGCTGCGGATCCTCGACGACGAGGGCGCGCCGGACACCGTGGTGCTGCACTGCTTCTCCGGCGACGCCGACTTCGCCCGCGAGTGCGTTCGCCGGGGCTACCTGCTCAGCTTCGCCGGCACGGTCACCTTCGGCAGCGCCGCCGCGCTGCGGGAGGCCGCCGCGCTGACCCCGGTCGAGCAGATCCTGGTGGAGACCGACGCGCCCTACCTGACCCCGATGCCGCACCGGGGCCGGCCGAACGCCTCGTACCTGATCCCGCTGACCGTACGGTCGCTGGCTGAGACGACGGGCACGGACCTGGACGAGCTCTGCGCCGCCGTCTCCGCCACCGGCGACCGCGTCTTCGGCCCGTGGTGAGCAGGAGGGCCCCTGGCCCGCGCGCCCCCCACGCCGCCCGCATAGGCTACGGGGCGTGACCGGTCTCCTCGGCCCGGCGGAGATCCGGGAACTGGCCGCCCGGCTGGGCGTCACCCCCACCAAGAGGCTCGGCCAGAACTTCGTGCACGACCCGAACACCGTCCGGCGCATCGTCACTGCCGCCGGGCTGGCCCCGGACGACGTGGCGCTGGAGGTCGGCCCCGGCCTCGGCTCCCTCACCCTCGCCCTGCTCCCGGCCGCCGCGCACGTGCACGCCGTGGAACTCGACGCGACGCTGGCCGGCGCGCTGCCCGACACCGCCGCCCGGCACGCCGGGCCCGACGCCGCGCGGCTCACCGTGCACCACGCCGACGCGCTGCGGGTCCGCGCCACCGAGTTGGCCGAACCCGCGCCCACCGCGCTGGTGGCGAACCTGCCCTACAACGTGGCCGTGCCGGTGGTGCTGCACCTGCTCGCCGAGCTGCCCAGCCTGCGGCACGGGCTGGTGATGGTGCAGAAGGAGGTCGCCGACCGGCTCGTCGCCGGCCCCGGCTCCAAGGTGTACGGCGTGCCGTCGGTCAAGCTCGCCTGGTACGCCTCGTCCCGCGCCGCCGGGAAGGTCCCGCCGAATGTCTTCTGGCCGGTGCCGAACGTCGACTCCGGGCTGGTCGCCTTCACCCGCCGCGAGCCGCCCCGCGCCGACGTACCCCGGAAACGGGTCTTCGCCGTGGTGGACGCGGCCTTCGCGCAGCGCCGCAAGACCCTGCGCGCCGCGTTGGCCGGCTGGGCCGGCGGCGCGGACCGGGCGGCCGAGGCGCTCACCTCCGCCGGCGTCGACCCCGGCGCGCGCGGGGAGTCGCTCACCGTCGAGCAGTTCGCCGCCATCGCCGCGTCGGCCCCGGCCGCCCCACCCGCCGCGCAGTAGGCTGACGCCCGTGACCGAGGCCTGGGGACCGGACGACGAGGACGAGCAGCGGCGGCGCGGAGCCAGCGGACCGGTGCGGGTCCGGGTGCCCGCCAAGGTCAACCTGCACCTCGGGGTGGGACCGCTGCGCTCCGACGGCTACCACGAGCTGAACACCGTCTACCACGCCATCTCCATCCACGACGAGCTGACCGCCCGCCGGGGCGACACGCTCACCCTCACCATGGAGGGCGAGGGCGCCGGCGAGCTGGCCCTGGACGACACCAACCTGGCCATCCGGGCGGCCCGCGCCCTCGCCGGCTACGCGGGGGTGCCGCCGCACGCCCGGCTGCACCTGCGCAAGCAGATCCCGCTGGCCGGTGGGCTGGCCGGAGGCAGCGCCGACGCGGCCGCGGCGCTGGTCGCCTGCGACACGCTCTGGGGGACCGGGCTGTCCCGCGACGAGCTGGCCCGGATCGCCGCCGACCTCGGCTCCGACGTGCCGTTCCTGATTCACGGCGGCACCGCGCTCGGCACCGGCCGGGGCGAGTCGGTCAGCCCCGTGCTGGCCCGCCCCACCACCTGGCACTGGGTGGTGGCCGTGGCCGACAGCGGCCTCTCCACCCCGGTCGCCTACCGGGAACTGGACCGGCTGCGCGAGGCCGGCACCGCCGGTGAGCCGCTGGGCAGCACCGACGCGCTCTTCGCCGCGCTGCGCCAGCGGGACCCGCGGGTGCTCGCCGCGGCCCTCGGCAACGACCTCCAGGACGCCGCCCTGGCCATGCGCCCGTCGCTGGCGGAGACGCTGAAGGCCGGCGAGGCGGCCGGCGCGCTGGCCGGCATCGTCTCCGGCTCGGGGCCGACCTGCGTCTTCCTCGCGGCGGACGCCGCCGACGCCGAGCGGATCGCCGCGGAGCTGGCCACCGCCGACGTGTGCCGCGAGGCGCGCACCGCGTACGGTCCGGTGCCCGGCGCGCGCATCGCCTGACCGGCCCACCCGCCCCGATCCCGCGCTCCCGGCCCCCGGGTACCGCCTCTCCAGGGGGCGCCGGGTGGAGCCCGCGCCCGGCGGGCGGCGGGGCGGTCCGCGTACGCTGGAGACTCAGGCGTCCCAGGTGCCGGCCCGGCACCGGGACGCCTTGATCATGGGAGGTGAGGTCGTGGCCAACATTGTCAACCTGGACCGGGTTTCCAAGGGCTACGGCGCCGCCGGGCCGCTGCTCACCGACGTGTCGCTCGGCCTGGACGACGCCGACCGGATCGGCGTGGTCGGCCTCAACGGCGCCGGCAAGTCCACCCTGCTGCGGTTGCTCACCCGCATCGAGGAACCGGACGACGGGCGGGTCACCCACCGCCGCGACCTGCGGGTCGCCTGGCTGCCGCAGAGCCTCCAGCTCGCCCCCGAGGCCACCGTCCGGGACGTGGTGCTCGGCACCGCCTGGCTCGGCGAGAGCATGGGCGCCGAGCACGAGTGGGCCGGCGACGCCGGCGTGCGGGCCATCCTCGACGGCCTCGGCATGCCCCACCTCGGCCTCGACCAGCCCGTCGGCCCGATGTCCGGCGGCGAGCGGCGGCGGGTCGCGCTGGCCGCGCTGCTGGTCCGCGAGTCCGACCTGCTCATCCTCGACGAGCCCACCAACCACCTCGACGTCGGCGGCGTCGACTGGCTGGCGAAGTACCTCGTCGGCCGCAAGGGCGCGCTCGTCGTGGTCACCCACGACCGGTGGTTCCTCGACGCCGTCTGCACCACCACCTGGGAGGTCGCCGACCAGACCGTCCGGGCGTACGAGGGCGGCTTCGCCGCCTGGACCCTCGCCCGCGCCGAGCGGGACCGGGTCGCCGCGGCCACCGAGGCCCGCCGGCAGAACCTGCTCCGCAAGGAGATCGCCTGGCTGCGGCGCGGCCCGCCCGCCCGCACCTCCAAGCCGCAGTTCCGCATCGACGCCGCCAACGCCCTCATCGCCGACGTCCCGCCGGCGCGCGACACCATGTCGCTGCAACGGCTCGCCACCGCCCGGCTCGGCAAGCAGGTGTACGACCTGGCGCAGGTCACCCTGCACGCCGGCCCGAAGGAGATCCTGCGCGACACCACCTGGCAGGTCGGCCCCGGCGACCGGATCGCCATCCTCGGCCGCAACGGGGCCGGCAAGACCACCCTGCTGCGGATGCTGGCCGGCATCACCCGCCCCGACGGCGGGCGCTTCGCCACCGGCTCGACCGTCCGGCCGGCCTTCCTCTCCCAGGAGCTGGCCGAACTGCCCGGCCACCTGCGGGTGCTCGAAGCGGTGGAGGAGGTCGCCCGGCGGGTGCAACTCGGCGACCGGGAGGTCTCCGCCGCCCAACTCGCCGAGGTCTTCGGCTTCGACGACCGGCGGCTCTGGACGCCCGTCAGCGACCTCTCCGGCGGCGAGCGTCGCCGGTTGCAGATGCTCCGCCTGCTGGCGGGGGAGCCGAACGTGCTGCTGTTCGACGAGCCCACCAACGACCTGGACACCGACACCCTCGCCGCGCTGGAGGACCTGCTCGACTCCTGGCCCGGCACCGTCATCGTGGCCAGCCACGACCGGTACCTCATCGAGCGGGTCACCGAGGTCGCGTACGGGATGTTCGGCGACGGGCGGCTGGTGCACCTGCCCGGGGGCGTCGACGAGTACCTCGCCCGGGCCGCCGGCCAGCCCGGCCCCGCGATGCCGGAGACGGCCCCCGGGGGCGGCGCCGACACCCCCGCCGCGACCGGCATGTCCGCCGCCGAGGCGCGGCAGGCCCGCAAGGAACTGGCCCGGCTGGAACGGCAGGTCGGCAAGCTGGAGCAGAAGGAGGCGACGCTGCTCGACCAGCTCGCCACGCACGCCACCGACTACGCGAAGGTCGCCGAGCTCGACGCACAGCTCAAGGAGCTGCGGGCCGAGCGGGAGCGGACCGAGGAGTCCTGGCTGGCCCTGGCCGAGGAGATCCCGGCGACCTGAGTCGCCCCCCTGGTCGCGGCGCCGTACACCGGAGGCCCCCGTGTGCGGCGTCACACCTCGGGGTGCGGGACAATCGTCGGCGACCCCTCACCCGAACGGCGTTGGAGACTCAGACATGGCCCACACCCCCGTCAACCACCCCGCGCGGCCGGTCTACCGGGCGATCGGCGGGCTGACCGGTCTGTACCTGGTGGCCTTCGGCGTGCTCGGCATCATCGCGAGCGCCGGCAACGAGGCCCTCGCCCAGGATGACACCCAGGTCCTCGGTCAGGGCACGAACCTCGGTTTCTCGCTGCTCAGCGTCCTGCTGGGGGCCGTGGTGCTGGCCGGTACCGCGATCGGCCGCAACATCGACGTCATGATCAACCAGTGGCTGGCGTACGCCATCATGGTGATCAGCCTCGCCGGTCTCGCCTTCATCCAGACCGAGGCCAACATCTTCAACTTCAGCATCTTCACCGTCATCGCGCTGATGGTGGTCAGCCTGGTCCTGCTGATGGTCGGCATGTACGGCAAGGTCGGCACGGACGAGGAGCAGGAGGCCTGGCAGAAGGCCCGGCTCGTGCTCTGAGTGGTTGTTGGGTTTTCGCCGGAGCCCGACCCCGCTCCGGGCGGTCAGGCTTGATCCCTGCGCGGGTCGGGCTCCGGCGAAAACCTGTCGTGGTCCCGCTCCCCGGCCGTTGCTGCCCGGTGGGGTGGGATCTTCGTGGTTGCGCCTGTCGTCGGTTGCCACGCCCGTCCTGGTCTCCTACGCCGTCCATCCTTTGCGCGGTTTGGCGGACGGGTGACCTCCTCCTTTGGGACAATCGGGGCGAATGTCCTGACTGGTGGAGGGGTCATGCCGCACTTTCCCGTGAACCATCCGGCGCGGCCGGTCTACCGGGTCCTCGCCGGCCTGGTGGGGCTCTACATCCTGGTCTTCGGGGTCTGGGGCGTCGCCCTGACGGCCGGCGACCCGCTCTTCGACCGGGGCGACAACTGGGCCCTCGGGCTCCGCACCAACCTGGCCTTCTCGCTGGCCTCCGTCGCATTCGGGATCGTGCTCATCGTCGGCGCGTCCCGGCGCGGCAACCTCGGCCACTACATGAACCTGACCGCCGGGGTCGTCTTCCTGGTCACCAGCGTCCTCATGATGTCCGTGCTCCAGACCGAGGCCAACTTCCTCAACTTCTCGATGTCCACGGTCATCGTGTCGATGCTCTTCGGCCTGCTCCTGCTCGGCACCGGCCTGTACGACAAGGTCGGCACCGACGAGCACGCCGAGGAGGAACGGCGGCTGCGGCACCACCCGGTCTCCGAGGCCCACGGCCGCTGACCGACGTCGGGGTCAGCGACCCCGCACCGTGATCAGGCCCGGCTTGGCCTCCAGGTGCGACAGCCCGCTCCAGGCCAGGTTGACCAGGTGCGCCGCCACCGTCTCCTTGCGCGGCTTGCGCACCTCCAGCCACCAGCGGCCGGTCAGCGCCACCATCCCCACCAGCGCCTGCGAGTAGAGCTCGGCCAGCTTCGGGTCGTAGCCCCGGCTGGAGAACTCGGCGCCCAGGATGTGCTCCACCTGGTGCGCGACGTCGTTCATGACGCTGCTGAAGTTGCCCGCCGCCGACAGCACCGGCGACTCCCGCACCAGCACCCGGAAGCCGCTGGTCTCCTCCTCGATGTACGTCAACAGGGCCAGCGCCGCCTGCTCCAGCAACTCGCGGGGGTGCCCGGCGGTCAGGGCCGTGGTGATCCGGTCCAGCAGGGCGCGTACCTCCCGGTCCACCACCACCGCGTAGAGCCCCTCCTTGCCGCCGAAGTGCTCGTAGACCACCGGCTTGGAGACCTTCGCGCGGGCCGCCACCTCCTCGATGGAGGTGGCGTCGAAGCCGCGCTCGGCGAAGATCTGCCGGGCGGTCGAGATCAGCTGCTCCCGGCGCTGGGCCGCCGACATGCGTACGCGTGAGGGGGGTTTGGGGGCCGCGGCGGGAATCGCCCGCCGCCGGCCGGTCGTGCCGTCGTTGCCAGGGACATCCGCCATGTTCTCGTCATTCCGCCGGCGCTCGGTCACCCGGCCATCCTGCCAGGCGGCCTCCGCGCCCATCGACCGCTCTACCGGCCGGTGGCCGGTGCGACGAGCTTGGCCGCGATGCGTTCGGGCTTCGGCCAGCGCACGTCCCACGCCGCGCCGACCCTCTCGAACAGCCAGATCACCCGGGCCGAGATGTCCACCTGGCCGCGCAGTACGCCGTGCCGGGCGCTGGTCGGGTCGGCGTGGTGCAGGTTGTGCCAGCTCTCGCCGAACGACACGATCGCCAGCGGCCAGAAGTTCGACGCGCGGTCGCCCTGGCGCATCGCGAACGGCCGCTCCCCGTAGACGTGACAGACGGAGTTGATGGACCAGGTCACGTGGTGCAGGAGCGCGATGCGCACCAGGCCGGCCCAGAAGAGCGCGGACAGCGCTCCCCGCCACGACCAGGTGAGCAGGCCGCCCATCAGCGCGGGACCGAGCACCGAGACCACCACCAGCAGCGGGAACAGCCGGTCCACCCGGTTGATGTCCCGGTCGGCGAGCAGGTCCGGCGCGAACCGCTTCCGGTTGGACAGCTCCCGGCCGAAGAGCCAGCCGACGTGTGCGTGGAACAGGCCCTTCGTCAGGCCGCGGAGGCTCTCCCCGAACCGCCACGGCGAGTGCGGGTCGCCCTCCAGGTCGGAGAAGGCGTGGTGGCGCCGGTGGTCGGCCACCCACTGGATGATCTCGCCCTGCACGGCCAGCGAGCCGGACACCGCCAGCGCGATCCGCAGCCAGCGCTTCGCCTTGAACGACCCGTGTGTGAAGTACCGGTGGTAGCCGACCGTGATGCCCAGCCCGGAGAGCACGTACCAGAACCCGGCGACGGCCACGTCGGTCCAGCTCAGCCAGCCACCCCAGGCGACCGGTACGGCGGCGACGAGGGCCAGGAAGGGGATCACCACGAACGCCCATAGGGCGATGAGGATGCCTCGGGACTGGGTGCCCTGGG
This sequence comes from Micromonospora sp. AMSO12t, assembly GCF_008806585.1. Taxonomy (NCBI): domain Bacteria; kingdom Bacillati; phylum Actinomycetota; class Actinomycetes; order Micromonosporales; family Micromonosporaceae; genus Micromonospora; species Micromonospora sp. AMSO12t. The sequence continues at coordinate 18,320 of NZ_WAAS01000028.1, read as the reverse complement.
TGAGGGGCTTCGGTCCGGCGGCGGGGTCGAGGGACGTAGCGGACATGGGCACCTCGCAGAGGGACGGAGTGATCACGAAGTTACGCCTACGTCACCGTAACTTAGGCGCTGGCGAGGCGCATGGGACAGCGTCAGGCATGAATATCTGACACTGTCGTACGTCTGTTCTAAAGTGCTGCTCATGAACGATCCGATACCTGATCAACCACACCCGCCGTCGGTTCGGAAATACCGTGGACCGACCCCGCATCTGCATGAGGAGGCGCTTCGCCTGCGGCGCCGAGGCTGCACCGTCCCGGAGATCGCGAAACGGGTCGGTGTGGCCCGCTCCACCGCCTATCAGTGGGTGCGGCACCTGCCGATAGATCGCGACTCCGAGGAGGTTCGGGCGCGCCGACGAGCGCACTCGAAGGCGATGACGGACGCCCAGTGGGGTGAATATCGTGCTGCCCGCGACGCAGCACGGGCGGAGACGGTCGCGAAGGTCGCCGCCTGGGTCAAGCGCCTGCGATATCGGGAGCTGGTCCTGGTGGGAGCGGCAATCTACTGGTGCGAGGGGGGCAAGGCGAAACCCTGGCGTCCGAACGACTGTCGGCTCAAGTTCATCAACAGCGATCCGACGCTGGTGCTGTTGTTCCTCCGGTTCGTCGAGGCGCTCGGAGTTGCCCGGACCACGCTTCGGTTCCGGGTCAGCATCCACGAGAGCGCGGACGAGGCGGAGGCGGTGCGATGGTGGGCCGGTCTGGTCGGGGTGCCGGCGGCGGAGTTTCAGCGTTCGTCACTGAAGCGGCACCGGCCGGCGACGAAACGGCAGAACGTCGGGGCGGACTATCGGGGCTGCCTCACGGTTTACGTCCCGCGATCGAGCCGCCTCTACTGGAAGGTCGAGGGGATCATGAAGGGAATGGGCGATGGCGTCACGGGCGAGGGGCGCTAAGGTGTAGGGGGCTGGCAAGCTGTTCCTTTGCCCGTTTTAGACCGTCCCGGGTCGTCTAATGGCAGGACGTCAGGTTTTGGTCCTGATTGTAGGGGTTCGAGTCCTCTCCCGGGAGCTTCCGTTCGTCGCGGACGATGTCTGGTTAGCATGGCCGCGAGACTGTTCGCCGTCCCGACGGGAGCCCGTGTCGTGTCCCAGCCCCACCTCCGCACCGTTGTCGTGCTCGCCGCCGGTGAGGGCAAGCGGATGAAGTCGGCGCTGCCCAAGGTGCTGCACCCGCTGCTCGGCCGTACTCTCGTCGGCCACGTGCTCGCCGCCGCCGCTCCGCTGGCCGCGGACCGCACGGTGGTCGTGGTGGGGCACGGCGCAGACCAGGTCCGCGCGCACCTCGCGGAGATCGCCCCCGAGGCCACCCCGGTGCTCCAGGCCGAGCAGCTCGGCACCGGGCACGCCGTCCGGATCGCGCTGGACGCCGCGCCGGACGCCACCGGCACCGTGGTCGTGATCAACGGTGACGTGCCGCTGCTCCGCCCGGAGACGGTGGCCGCGCTGGTGGCGGCGCACGAGGAGGCACGCGCTGCGGCGACCGTGCTCGCCGCCGAGGTGCCCGACCCGACCGGCCTGGGCCGGATCGTGCGGGACACCGACGGGCGGCTGGAGCAGATCGTCGAGGAGCGCGACGCGACCCCCGCGCAGCGGGCGATCCGGGAGATCAACGCCGGCATCTACGCGTTCGACGCCGCCCGGCTGCGCGACGCGCTGGGCAAGCTGTCGACCGACAACGACCAGGGCGAGGAGTACCTGACCGACGTCTTCGCCCTGCTGGGCTCGGCCGGCGAGCCGGTGGCGGTGCACGTGGCGGCGGACCACGTGGAGACGCTGGGCTGCAACGACCGGGTCGAGCTGGCCGCCCTGCGCCGGCTGCTGCGCGACCGGGTCAACGAGGCGTGGATGCGTACCGGGGTCAGCCTGCTCGACCCGGACACCACCTGGATCGACGTGACGGTCGCTCTCGACCGGGACGCGGTGGTCGACCAGAACACCCAGCTGCGCGGCGGCACGGTGGTCGGCACGGGCGCGGTGGTCGGGCCGGACGTGACGCTGATCGACACCGTCGTCGGCCCGGGCGCCACGGTGCTGCGCAGCCACGCGGTGGGCGCGGAGGTCGGTGCGGGCGCCAGCGTCGGGCCGTACGCGTACCTGCGGCCGGACGCCCGGCTCGCCGAGAAGGCCAAGGTCGGCACGTTCGTCGAGGTGAAGAACTCGGAGGTGGGTGCGGGCGCGAAGGTGCCGCACCTGTCGTACGTGGGGGACGCGACGATCGGCGCGAAGGCCAACATCGGCGCGGCGACGATCTTCGTGAACTACGACGGGGTGAACAAGCACCGCACCACGGTCGGCGAGGGCGCGTTCGTCGGCTGCGACACCAGCCTCATCGCGCCCGTCGAGGTGGGCGCCGGGGCGTACGTGGCGGCGGGCAGCGCGATCGCGCAGGACGTGCCGGCGGGCGCGCTCGGGGTGACCCGGGCGCCGCAGCGCAACATCGACGGCTGGGTGGCCCGCAAGCGGGCGGGCACGGTCTCCGCCGAGGCGGCCGCGCGGGCCCAGGCAGCGGATGAGGGTGCGTCGGCGCCGGGATCCGGGGCAAGTGAAGGTGAGGCAATCCACGGGGATGCCGAGCCGGTCAGGTCGGCCCCGGGCGCGGGGGATACTGCAACCGAATAGTCCCCGGCCCACCACCACCGCCGGGTACCACCGACCAACGGGAGCAGACGGGCCCATGGGCAGCATCGTCGCCGAAAACCGCAAGAGCCTGATGCTTTTTTCCGGACGTGGCTTTCCGGAGTTGGCCAAGGAGATCGGTGAGGTGCTCGGCGTCGCGCCGACGCCGGCCGACGCGTACGAGTTCGCCAACGGCGAGATCTTCGTACGGTTCAAGGACTCGGTACGCGGTTCGGACGCCTTCGTGGTGCAGTCCGTCACGCACGGGGTCAACACGTGGGTCATGGAGACCCTCATCATGATCGACGCGCTGAAGCGCGGTTCGGCCAAGCGCATCACCGTGGTGCTGCCCTTCTACCCGTACGCCCGGCAGGACAAGAAGCACCGCGGCCGGGAGCCGATCTCGGCCCGGCTGGTGGCGGACCTGCTGAAGACGGCCGGGGCGAACCGGATCCTCACCGTCGACCTGCACACCGCGCAGATCCAGGGCTTCTTCGACGGCCCCGTCGACCACCTCTTCGCGATGGACATCCTCGCCGAGTACGTCCAGCACAAGTACGCCGGCCGCCCGATGACGGTGGTCGCGCCGGACTCGGGCCGGGTGCGGGTGGCCGAGCGGTGGACCGACCGGCTGGGCGGCTGCCCGCTGGCGTTCATCCACAAGACCCGGGACCCGCTGAAGCCGAACCAGGTGGTGGCGAACCGGGTGGTCGGCGAGGTCGAGGGCCGGGTCTGCCTGATCGTCGACGACATGATCGACACGGGCGGCACGATCTGCGGGGCGGCGGACATCCTCCGGGAGTCCGGCGCGGCCGACGTGATCGTGGCCTCGACGCACGCGCTGCTCTCCGACCCGGCGACCGAGCGGCTGAAGAACGCCCCGATCAGCGAGGTCCTGGTCACCAACACGCTGCCGCTGCCGCCGGAGAAGCAGCTCGACAAGATCACCGTGCTGTCGATCGCGCCGCTGCTGGCGCGGGCGATCCGCGAGGTCTTCGACGACGGCTCCGTGACGACCCTCTTCGGCGGCCTGAGCTGACCGTCTGACGCCGGGCCGGGCGGGCACCGCCGCCCCGGTCCGGCGTCGACCGCCGTGGCGGCGACGCTGCATCGACCGGTCACGGGCGGAAAGGCCGGTCGGCGGCGGGCCGGCCCGGCGGCCGGGCGGTCGCCCTACAGCGGCGTCGCGCGGCTCCCGGCGGCGGGTGCCGCCGGGGCAGGCCGAAATCGCCCTGCGGGCCTGCGGGAACGGTGATAAGGGGACTGCCGGAACGCGCGGAATCACCTCGGGTAGACTGGTGCGGTTGCCACGGCGAGGGTGCCCGGCGGGCCGCTGAGAAGCGCCGCACGGAGGCACCGTCATCGACGCGGTGCTCCGGGCAGTCGTTCTCGACGCATGAGCCCCAGCGAGCCCCTCGCCCCAGCACCGCCAGACGACAAGCCGCCGCAGCGAAAGCATCAGGAGTTCTCCCGTGTCCGAGGTAAAGATCAGCGCCGAGCCCCGCACCGAGTTCGGCAAGGGTGGTGCCCGTCGTACCCGCCGGGCCGGCAAGGTGCCCGCCGTGCTGTACGGCCACGGCGAGAAGCCCAAGCACATCGCGCTGCCGTCGCGTGAGTTCGCCGCCGCGATCCGCAAGGGCGGCGCCAACCAGCTCTTCGCGATCGAGGTCAGCGACGGCACCCAGGTGCTGGCGCTGCCGAAGGCGATCCAGCGCGACCCGATCAAGGACACCTTCGAGCACGTGGACCTGCTGCTGGTCCGCCGGGGCGAGAAGGTCACCGTCGAGGTCCCGGTGCAGCTGACCGGCGAGGCCGCGCGGGACACCCTGATCGTGCACGACCACGACACCCTGTCGGTCACCGCCGACGCCACCAAGGTGCCGGACCACCTGGAGGCCTCGATCGAGGGCCTGGAGGCCGGCACCCAGGTCACCGCCGGCGACGTGGAGCTGCCGGCCGGCGTCGAGCTGGCCGCCGACTCGGAGCAGACCGTCGCTTCGGTGACCGCCGCGCCGACCGCCGAGCAGCTCGAGGCGACCCTCCCCGAGGTCGAGGAGGCCACCGAGGAGGCCGAGGCCGGCGTCGGCGAGGAGACCGCCGAGGCCGCCGAGGCTCCGGCCGTGGAGGGCGAGGAGAACGCCGAGGCGAAGACCGAGGCCTGACCGGTTCGCATCGTTGCGACAGGCGTCCCCGCGCGGTCGGGGGCGCCTGTCGGCGTATCGGTGTCCGGGCGGGCGGGTGACGGCGAGCAGCGGGAGGGACGGGGCGTGACGGACGAGACGGGGCCGTGGCTGGTGGTCGGCCTGGGCAACCCGGGTCGGGAGTACGCCGGCAACCGGCACAACGTCGGCTTCATGGTGGCCGACCTGCTGGCGGGCCGGCTCGGCGCGAGGTTCGGCCGGCACAAGCGGGCGGTGGCGGAGGTCGCCGAGGGGCGGCTCGGGCTCGGCGGGCCGAAGCTGGTGCTGGTCAAGCCGCTGACGTACATGAACCTCTCCGGCGGGCCGGTGACCGGGCTGGCCCAGTTCCACAAGGTGCCGCCGGGCCGGGTGGTCGCGGTGCACGACGAGTTGGACATCGGGTACGGGCAGGTGCGGGTGAAGTGCGGCGGTGGCGAGGGCGGGCACAACGGCCTGCGCTCGATGTCGAAGTCGCTGGGCACGAAGGAGTACGTCCGGGTGCGGTTCGGCGTCGGCCGGCCTCCGGGGCGGCAGGACCCGGCGGACTACGTACTGTCGGATTTCGGCGCGGCGGAGCGCAAGGAGCTGGAGTTCCTGGTGGACCGGGCCGCGGATGTGGTGGAGTCGGTGATCACCAGGGGCGTGGAGCCGACGCAGAACCTCTACCACGGGGTGTGAGGGCCGGGTCGGGCGCCGGGGGCCGGTAGTCTTCGCCTTTCGGCGCGACGCGACCGTCGGGGCGGCTCGTCGGCGGCGGCGTGCCGGGTGCGGAGCACGGCGAGGCGACGGGAGCAGGAGTCATGGGCAGTCCTCCGATGATCGACGGCGCTTTCGCCCGGTGGCTGGCGGCCCGGGCCGGTCAGGCGCTGCTCGGCCTGCGGTCCGAGATGGGTTTCGCCGACGCGGGGGCGTTGAAGTCGGCGGGCGACAAGGTCTCGCACGACCTGATCCGCACCGAGCTGGCGAAGTGGCGGCCGGGTGACGCGGTCCTCTCCGAGGAGGACGAGGGGTCGCGGCTGGCCTGGGCGGCGGAGGTGAACGCCGAGGCGGTCTCCCGGCTGGCGGCGGACCGGGTGTGGATCATCGACCCGCTGGACGGCACCCGGGAGTTCGCCGAGGAGGGCCGTTCGGACTGGGCGGTGCACGTGGCGCTCTGGGCGCGTGACGCGCCGACGCCGCACGGGCTGGTGGCGGGCGCGGTCGGGCTGCCGGCGCAGCAACGGGTGCTGGGCACCGACTATCCGCCGGCGTACCCGCAGCTGACCCCGGAGGCGGCCGCGGCGCCCGGCGGGCGGACGATCCGCCTGGCGGCGAGCCGGAGCCGGCCGCCGGTGTTCCTGACCGACCTGGCGGAGGACGTCGGGGCGCACCTGGTGCCGATGGGCTCGGCCGGGGCGAAGATCGCCGCGGTGGTCACCGGTGAGGTGGACGCCTACATCCACGCGGGCGGCCAGTACGAGTGGGACTCGGCCGCGCCGGTCGCTGTGGCGACGGCCACCGGGCTGCACGCTTCCCGGATCGACGGTTCTGCGCTGAGATACAACGAGGCGGATCCGCGCCTGCCGGACCTGCTGGTCTGCCGCGAGGATCTCGCCAGTCGGTTGCTTGCAGCGTTGCAGCGTCATTCCGGGTAGCCTGAGCGGCACTTCTTGGCATGCCCGACCGGAAAGGTCTGGAATATCGATGAGCGGATTCGAGCGAAGCGAGCCCGTGTCATGACCGCCCCCGCCGCCTACCAGGTGTCGCACCTCGACGCGCTGGAGGCCGAGAGCATCTTCGTGATGCGCGAGGTGGTCGCCGAGATGGAGCGGCCGGTGCTGCTCTTCTCGGGCGGCAAGGACTCGATCGTGATGCTCCGGCTGGCCCAGAAGGCGTTCGCCCCGGCCAACATCCCGTTCCCGGTCATGCACGTGGACACCGGGCACAACTTCCCCGAGGTCCTGGAATACCGGGACCAGCGGGTCGCCGAGCTGGGGCTGCAACTGGTGGTGGCGAGCGTGCCGGAGGCGCTGACCAGCGGGCTGGTGCGGGAGTCGGGCGACGGGATGCGCAACCGGATCCAGACGCCGGTGCTGCTGGACGCGGTGGAGAAGCACCGGTTCGACGCGCTCTTCGGCGGCGCCCGCCGCGACGAGGAGAAGGCCCGCGCCAAGGAGCGGGTGTTCAGCTTCCGCGACGAGTTCGGCCAGTGGGACCCGAAGAACCAGCGCCCGGAGCTGTGGTCGCTCTACAACGGCCGCCACCACCCGGGCGAGTCGATCCGGGTCTTCCCGCTGTCCAACTGGACCGAGCTGGACGTCTGGCACTACATCGCGCGCGAGCGCATCGCCCTGCCGTCGATCTACTACGCCCACGAGCGCGAGGTGGTCGAGCGCGACGGGATGCTCTACGCGGTCAACGAGTTCTTCCGCCCCCGGGCGGGCGAGGACCGGTTCAAGGCGCGGGTGCGCTACCGGACGGTGGGCGACGCGTCCTGCACGGCGGCGGTCCGTTCCGACGCCGACACGGTCGAGAAGGTCATCGAGGAGGTCGCCGCCACCCGGATCACCGAGCGCGGCGCCACCCGGGGCGACGACCGGGTCAGCGAGGCCGCCATGGAGGACCGCAAGCGGGAGGGCTACTTCTGATGACCACCGAGACCGTCGCGCCCGCGGCCACCGAGACGCCCGGCAGGCCGATGGACCTGCTGCGCTTCGCCACCGCCGGCAGCGTCGACGACGGCAAGTCGACGCTGATCGGCCGGCTGCTCTACGACACGAAGTCGCTCTTCACCGACCAGCTCGCCGCCGTCGAGGCGGTCAGCGCGGCCCGGGGCGACGAGTACACGAACCTGGCGCTGCTCACCGACGGCCTGCGGGCCGAGCGCGAGCAGGGCATCACCATCGACGTGGCGTACCGCTACTTCGCCACCCCCCGGCGAAAGTTCATCATCGCGGACACCCCGGGGCACATCCAGTACACGCGCAACATGGTCACCGGGGCGTCGACGGCCGACCTGGCGCTGATCCTGGTGGACGCCCGCAAGGGCCTGGTCGAGCAGTCCCGCCGGCACGCGTTCCTCTGCTCGCTGCTGCGCGTGCCGCACCTGGTCCTCTGCGTCAACAAGATGGACCTGGTCGACTTCTCGCAGGAGGTCTTCGAGCGGATCGCGGACGAGTTCACCGCGTTCGCCGCGAAGCTCGACGTGCCCGACCTGACGGTGGTGCCGATCTCGGCGCTGCGCGGCGACAACATCGTCGCCCGGTCGGAGAACATGCCCTGGTACGAGGGCCCGTCGCTGCTGCACCACCTGGAGCGGGTGCACATCGCGAGCGACCGCAACCTGGTCGACGTCCGGTTCCCGGTGCAGTACGTGATCCGCCCGCAGTCCACCACCGTCACCGACTACCGGGGCTACGCCGGCCAGGTCGCCTCCGGCGTGCTCAAGCCGGGCGACGAGGTGATGGTGCTGCCGTCCGGGTTCACCAGCCGGATCGCCGCCGTGGAGACCGCCGACGGGCCGGTCGCGGAGGCGTTCCCGCCGATGTCGGTGACCGTACGCCTGGAAGACGAGATCGACATCTCCCGGGGCGACATGATCTGCCGTCCCAACAACGCGCCGGCGGTGTCCCAGGACATCGAGGCGATGGTGTGCTGGATGGACGAGACCCGTCCGCTCCAGGTCGGCGGCAGGTACGCGATCAAGCACACCACCCGCTCCGCGCGGGCGATCGTGCGCGGGCTGCACTACCGGCTGGACGTCAACTCGTTGCACCGCGACGAGTCCGCCGACGGGCTCGGGCTCAACGAGATCGGCCGGGTGCGGTTGCGGACCACCGTGCCGCTGCTCGCGGACGAGTACCGCCGCAACCGCACCACCGGCGGTTTCGTGATCATCGACGAGGCCACCAACCGTACGGTCGGCGCGGGGATGATCGTCGAGGCGCAGTGAGTCCCGCCGACGGGCGGGTGCCGACACCCGCCCGTCGACTGCCGGGCTGACCGCGTCCGGCGCAGGGCCCCGGGCCGGCAGCCGCCGCTGCCCGCCGGGCGGCCGGCGGGGCGCCGCGTCGGTGCTCAGTCCAGCCGGGTCGCCCCGGGGCCGGGCAGGACGGTGACGTGGCCGGGCGCGGTGAAGCCCCGCTCGGCGTACGCGGCCGTGACGGCGGCGGCGACCGCGTCGGCCCGTTCCGCGTCGACGAGGGCGAGGACGCAGCCGCCGAAGCCGCCGCCGGTCATCCGGGCACCGAGCGCCCCGGCGCCCAGGGCCGCCTCGACGGCCGTGTCGATCTCCGGGACGGTGATCTCGAAGTCGTCGCGCATCGAGGCGTGCGAGGCGGTCAGCAGCGGGCCGATCTCGCGTACCCGCCCGGCGCGCAGCAGCGCGACCGTGTCGAGCACCCGCTGGTTCTCGGTGACGACGTGCCGTACCCGGCGGCGGGTCTCGTCCTCGTCGAGCCGGGCCAGGGCGTCGGCCAGCCCGTCGGCCGGGACGTCCCGCAGCGCCGCGACGCCGAGCAGCCCGGCGGCCCGCTCGCAGGAGCCGCGGCGGGCGGCGTACTCGCCGTCGGCGTGCCGGTGCGGGGCCCGGCTGTCGACGACCAGCACGGCGAGGCCGGCGGCGTCCAGGTCGAAGGGGACCTGCTCGACGGACTCGTCCCGGCAGTCGAGGAAGAGCGCGTGCCCGGCGCGGCACCGGATCACCGCCGACTGGTCCATGATCCCGGTCGGCGCGCCCACGTAGTCGTTCTCCGCCCGCTGGGCCAGCCGGGGCCGTCGCTCGGCGGGCAGGTCCAGCCCGCCCAGGTCCACCAGGGCGGCCAGCACGGCGGCCTCCAGCGCGGCCGAGGAGGACAGCCCGGCGCCCAGCGGCACGTCGGAGGCGATGGCCAGGCGCGCGCCGGGTGGCGCGTGCCCCGCCTCCCGCAGCGCCCAGACGACCCCGGCCACGTACGCGCCCCAGCCGTCGACCCGGCCGGGCCCGGCCAGCTCGTCGGCGCCGAAGGCGACCGTCTCGCCGGTGAGCTCGGAGCAGACCGTCCAGGTGCCGCCGGGCTGCGGGGCGGCTGCCACCACCGTGCGCAGCGGCAGGGCGAAGGGGAGCACGAAGCCGTCGTTGTAGTCGGTGTGCTCACCGATGAGGTTCGCCCGCCCGGGAGCCGCCCAGCGGCCGGCGGGCGGCTCGCCGTACGCCGAGCGGAAGCCGGCGGTGGCGCGGGCCGCGACGTCGTCGGTCACCGCGGCCCCGCGACGTGCGTGCGGTAGAAGGCCCAGGCGTCGGCGACGATGTCGGGCAGGGTCGGCTTCTGCGGCACCCAGCCCAGCTCCTCACGGGCCAGCGCGGACGACGCGACCAGCTCGGCGGGGTCGCCCTCGCGGCGCGGCGCCACCTCGACCGGCACGGGGTGGCCGGTGACCTCGCGGACCACGTCGACCACCTGCCGGTTGGTGAAGCCGTTGCCGTTGCCCAGGTTGTAGATCCGGTGCTGGCCGGCGGTGGCGGCGCCGAGCGCCAGCAGGTGGGCGCGGGCCAGGTCGGCGACGTGGATGTAGTCGCGCACGCAGGTGCCGTCGACGGTCGGGTAGTCGTCGCCGAAGAGCTGGAGCTTCTCCCGCCGGCCGGCGGCCACCTCCAGCGCGATCGGGATCAGGTGGGTCTCGGGGTCGTGCCGCTCGCCGAGCGCGACGTCGCCGTCGAGGTAGGCGCCGGCCACGTTGAAGTAGCGCAGCGAGACGGCGGCCAGGCCGTGCCCGATCGCCTCGGAGGTGAGGGCCATGTCGACGGCGAGCTTGGTGGCGCCGTACGTGTTGGTGGGGGCCTTGACCGCGGTCTCCGGGATCGGCAGCTCGGTGGGGTTGCCGTAGACGGCGGCGGTGGAGGAGAAGACCAGGCGGGGCACGCCGGCGGCCCGGACGGCGTCGATCAGGGCGATCGAGCCGACCGTGTTGGCGTGCCAGTAGAGCTCGGGCCTGGTCATCGACTCGCCGGCGGCGATCAGCGCGGCGAAGTGCAGCACCCCGTCGAAGCCCGCGCCCGGGGTGAGCACCCGCGCGGCGTCGTGGACGGACGCGTCGACGTACGTCGCGTCGGCGGCGAGCGCCTCCCGGTGACCGGTGCGCAGGTTGTCGAGCACCACCACCTCGTGGCCGGCGTCGAGCAGCATCCGGGTCACCACGCTGCCGATGAAGCCGGCGCCGCCGGTGACGAGCAGTTTCACGTCGGTCTCCTCCTAGCCTGGCCGCCCGGCAGCGGCCCGTGTCGTGATCACCCTACGGCCGGTCGCCCGGTGGCCGCCCTCCGTCGGCGACCTTGCCATTCCACCATGATTCCCCAACTTCGAACAGAGCCGAACACGGACAGCCTGTCGGCGCCGTGCTGTCTACCATCACAGTCATGCGGGAAGCGGGTGCTCCCGGGCCGCGGCGACGCGCCCGGGGCCGGCCACGCCGCGAGCCGGGGCCGCTGCCCCGGGCCGTCGCCCGGATGGTGGTGCGCGCCGCCGACGCCGCCACCCGGGCGGTGACGGCCCTGCTCGGCGCCAGCCCGGCGGCCGGCCGGGAGCGGATCAGCGAGGCGGAGCTGCGCGACCTGGTGGCCGCCAACACCCTGCTCGACCCGGTCGAGCGCCGGATCATCGACGAGGTGCTGGCCGCGGGCGCGAGCCTGGTCCGCGAGGTGATGATGCCGCGCACCGAGGTCGTCTTCCTCTCCGCCCGGCACACCATCGCCGAGGCGGAGCGGCTGGTCCGGGCCGAGACGCACACCCGCTACCCCGTGGTCGACGGCACCCACGACGACGTGGTCGGCTTCGTGCACCTGCGCGACGTGCTGCTCCGCCCCGACCTCGACCCCCGCACCACCGTCGGCGAGCTGACCCGGGAGGTGAAGCGGCTGCCCGGCAGCAAACGGGTGCTCGCCGCGCTCAGCGAGATGCGCCGGGAACGCCACCACCTCGCCGTGGTGGTCGACGAGTACGGCGGCACCGCCGGCATCGTCACCCTGGAGGACCTGATCGAGGAGCTGATCGGGGAGATCCACGACGAGTACGACACCGCTCCCGAGCCGGTGCACGCGGGCCTGCCCGCCGTGGTGGACGGCCGGCTCAACCTCGCCGACTTCGCCGAGCGCACCGGGGTGAGCCTGCCACCCGGCCCGTACGAGACGGTCGGTGGATTCGTGATGGCCGCGCTGGGCCGGCTCCCGGTCGCCGGCGACGAGGTGCCGGTGACCGCCGGCCCGGCCGGCGACGGCGGCGCGGCACCCGACGACCCGTCCGGCGGATGGCTGCTGCGGGTGCTCACGCTGGAGGGACGACGGGTGGCCCGGCTCACGGTCACCGCCGGGCGCCTGCCGGAGCCACGGCGCGAGGCCGCCGCCCCGACACCGACGGGGCGGAGCCGACCCGCCGGGCCGTCATGACGCGCACCGGGTCTTGCTGACAGAATTGCCGCCATGTCCGACGTACCCGCCCGCCCCCGCGTCTTCTCCGGCATCCAGCCGACGGCCGACTCGTTCCACCTCGGCAACTACCTGGGCGCCGTGCGGCACTGGGTGGCGTTGCAGGACACCCACGACGCCTACTACTGCGTGGTCGACCTGCACGCGATCACCGCGGGGCACGACCCGAAGACGCTCATGCAGCGTTCCCGGATGGCGGCCGCCCAGCTCTTCGCCGTCGGCCTCGACGCGGAGCGCAGCACGCTCTTCGTGCAGTCGCAGGTGCCCGAGCACTCGCAGCTCGCCTGGGTGCTGGGCTGCATCACCGGGTTCGGCGAGGCGAGCCGGATGACGCAGTTCAAGGACAAGTCGCAGAAGCAGGGCGGCGAGCGGGCGAGCGTGGGCCTGTTCACCTACCCGGTCCTGCAGGCCGCCGACATCCTGCTCTACCAGGCCAACGCCGTGCCGGTGGGCGAGGACCAGCGCCAGCACCTGGAGCTCTCCCGCGACCTGGCCCAGCGGTTCAACTCGCTGTTCGGGCCGACCCTGACGGTGCCCGCGCCGCACATCGTCAAGGACACCGCGAAGATCACCGACCTCCAGGACCCGACGGCCAAGATGTCGAAGTCGTCCTCGTCGCCGGCCGGCATCGTCAACCTGCTGGAGGACCCGGCCCGCTCGGCCAAGAAGATCCGTTCCGCGGTCACGGACACGGGGCGGGAGATCGTCTTCGACACCGAGACCAAGCCCGGCATCTCCAACCTGCTGACCATCTACTCGGCCCTGAGCGGGCGCAGCGTCGACGACCTGGTCGCCGCGTACGCCGGCAAGGGCTACGGCGACCTGAAGAAGGACCTCGGCGAGGTGGTGCGGGAGTTCGTCGGCCCGATCCAGGAACGCACCCGGACCTACCTCGACGACCCGGCGCAGCTGGACAAGCTGCTCGCCGCCGGCGCGGAGAAGGCCCGCGCGACCGCCGGCGAGACGCTGCGCACCGTGTACGAACGGGTGGGCTTCTTCCCGCCGGTGCGCGGCGAGTAGCGCCCCGGCGCGACGGGTGAGGGCGGACGGGCCGGTGGCCGGAGGGATGACGCACAGCGTGGATCGCAGGGACGGGACGCCGGACGCCGGTGACACCATCGAGATCGGCATCGCGGTCGACATCCCGGAGCCGTGGGGCGGCATGCTCACCCGGCGGCGGGTCGAGGCCGGCGACCCTCGGGTCGTGCCCGCGCACGTGACCCTGCTCGGGCCGACGGAGATCCCGGTGGCGACGCTGCCGGCGGTGGAACGGCACCTCGGGGCGGTCGCCGCCGCCCACCTGCCGTTCACCCTGCACCTGCGGGGCACCGGGACGTTCCGGCCGGTGACCCAGGTCGTCTTCGTGGCGGTGGCCGCCGGGATCAGCGAGTGCGAGCTGCTCGCCGCCGCGATCAGGGCCGCCCCGGAGCTGCACCGCGAGACGCGCTTCCCGTACCACCCGCACGTCACGGTCGCGCAGGACGTCGCGCCGGAGGCGCTGGACCGGGCGTACGAGGACCTGGCCGACTTCTCGGCCATGTTCGAGGTCGAGGCGTTCACCCTCTTCTCGCACAGCGGGCAGACCCGGTGGCAGCCGCGCCGGGACTTCCGGCTGGGCGGCTGAGCGGTCGGCCCGGGTGCGCCACGAGCGCCACGGCGCCCACCTTCCCGGCGCCGGCCCGCGTCGGACGACCGCCGCCCGGTGCGGGGCGGCGTCCGGTTGCCCGCGCGGGGGCGAAGGATCGGCGAGGATGACGGCGTGAACGTGCTGAGCCGCATCGAGGCGGGCATCGACAGCAGGATCAGCGCGGTGCGCCGCCGGTGGGGCGTCGCGGACCACCTGTGGCGGGCCGGCGTGCTCTACACCGACGTGCTGGGCGGACGGCTGGCCGCCGCGATCGCCTACTACGGCTTCTTCGCGGTCTTCGCGCTGGCGCTGGTCGGGTACTCGATCTTCGGGGCCATCCTGGAGGACAACGACGAGGTCAGCGACGCCGCCGCCGACTTCCTCCGGGAGAACCTGCCGTTCCTCGACCCCGTGCAGATCGCCGACAGCAGCGGCACGGTCGGGGTGGTCGGCCTGATCATCCTGGCGTTCACCGGGATCGGCTGGGTCGAGGCGATCCGCTCCTCCCAGCGGCTCATGTACGGGCTCAACCAGCAACCGGGCAACCTGGTGGTCCGCCGCCTGGTCGACCTCGGCGTGCTGGTGGTCATCTTCGTGCTGCTCGGCGTCTCGGTGGCGGCGGTGGACACCCTGGAGTCGCTGCTGCGCTTCCTGCTGCGCAGCACCGGCTCGGCGGGCCTGACCACGGTCAGCGCGGTGCTCAGCGTGCTGGTCAACGCGGTGCTGGCCACCCTGCTGCTGGTGGCGGTGCCGAGGCTGCGGATGACCCGGTCCCGGCTACGCCCCGTGGTGCTGCTGGTCGCGGTCGGCATCACGCTGCTGAACACCGTCGGGCGCTTCTACGTGGTACGCACCGAGCGGAACCCGGCGTACACGGTCGTGGCGGGCGCCGTGGGCCTGCTGCTCTACCTCTACCTGCTCAACCAGTTGGTGCTCTTCGGCGCGGCGCTGGCCGCGACCAGCCCGCGCGGTCGGGTGGTGGACCTGGCGGCGAGCCCGGCGCCGGCCGAGACGGACGCGGAGACGGATCCCGGCACCCCGGGCGGGGCCGGATGAGCGGGGGAGCGGGCGTGCGGATCTCGGTCGACCAGGCCTCGGCGGTGCCGCCGTACGAGCAGGTGCGCGGGCAGCTCGCGGAGCTGATCGGGACGGGCCGGCTGGCGGTGGGCACCCGGCTGCCCACCGTCCGGGCGTTCGCGGCCGACCTCGGGCTGGCGGTCAACACCGTGGCGCGGGCCTACCGGGAGCTGGAGGCGGCCGGTCTGCTGGAGACCCGCGGCCGGCACGGCACCTTCGTCGCGCCCGGGCGCGACGACGCGACGGACCGGTTGCAGCGGGTCGCGGCCGACTACGCCGCCGAGGCCGCCCGGTTGGGCGTGCCGCCCGCGGCGGCGCTGGCCCTGGTCCGCGCGGCGTTGAACGCGGCCCGGCCGGGCTGACGCGCGGCGGAGTCCTGACAGCCACGACGGCGGTGAATTAGGGGCGAATGCCTCCCGGTCCGGGGGCGTGACGGACCATGATGGGCGCGTGGGCGCACTCGTGACACTGGACCTGCCGGACGACTCGCCGATGCTCGGCCTGCCGTGGATCATCACCTTCGGCCCGCTCGGCGACGCCGACGAGTGGGAGCCGGTGGTCTGCGGCCCCTACGAGCGGCCGCACGCCCTCGCGCTGGCCGAGGCGATCGTCGCCGAGGAGCAGCTGATGGCGGTGGTCGAGCCGCTGCTGCCCGCGGTCTCGGCCGAGGAGATCCGGGGCGAGATCGCCGCGGCGCAGGTCGCCGCCGAGGACGAGGCGGCGCAACTCGACCAGGCCGACCTCTACGGCGACTTCGAGGACACCATCGACGAGGAACTGGAGGCGGCGGCCGAGGAGGCCGACCTGGCGGAGCCGCTGGCGCCGCCCACCGAGGCCGAGCTGCGAGCGGGCTTCGGGCGCATCGCCGCCAAGCTCACCAACGGCGCCTGAGCCGGCCCGGGCGGGGCCGGGCCGCCCGGGCGGCGCGGGTCAGCGGCGGTGGGGCGAGCTGTGCAGTACGCAGAACTCGTTGCCCTCCGGGTCGGCCAGCACCGTGAACCCCTCGTCGCTGCGCTGCCCCACGTCCGCGGGCCGGGCGCCGAGCCCGATCAACCGGCTCACCTCGTCCGCCGGATCGCCGTCGGCGACCACGTCCAGGTGCAGCCGGTTCTTCCCGTGCTTGGGCGTGCCGGAGCCCTGCAACCAGACGGTGGGAGCCCCGACCCGGTCGTCCGGGGGATGGAGCTTCGCGCTGCCGTCGCCGCCGGCGTCGACGGCGTAGCCGAGCGCCGCCGCCCAGAAGCCGGCCATCAGGTCGAGATCGACGACGTCGAGGGTGTACTGCGCGACGCGAACCACCATGGGTCCGTCGTACCCGCAGGGGCCGGGGGCGACACGCGCTCCGATGGACGCCGGCGCCGCCGGAGCGGACTCCGATGACGCCGGCGCCACCTCACCCCCCACCACAAGGGGTCGGTAGCCCAGTCGCCCGTCGGCGCGGGGCACAACGGACGACCAGGTCGATGACGGGTTACCCGCTCAGCGCCGTTCGAACCAGGCCGCCGCGTCGACTCCGAGCAGATGGCCGGAGCCCTGCCCGGTGAGCGGCTCGCTGGCGGCGATCGGCACGCCGTACCCGTCGATCAGGGCCGGCGCACCGCTGATGTTGACCACGCAGGTCAGCACGGTGTCGCCGGCGGCGCGGCTGAAGGCGAGCATGCCCGGCCCGGCCTCCAACCAGGTGACTCCGCCCGCGTCGGCGGCCAGCGCCGGGTGTTCCCGGCGGATCCGCAGCGCGGTGCGGTAGAGCTCCAGCGTCGAGCCGGGCACGCCGGCCTGGGCGGCGACCGAGAGGCCGCGCCAGGTCGCGGGGGCCGGCAGCCAGCTCAGCTCGCTGCCCTGCGGCCCGAAGCCGTACGGGGCCAGCTCGCCGCTCCACGGGATCGGCACGCGGCAACCGTCCCGGCTCTGGCCGGTGCGCAGGAACGCCGGGTCCTGGCGCAGCTCGTCCGGCAGGTCGAGCACCTCCGGCAGGCCCAGTTCCTCGCCCTGGTAGATGTAGGCGCAGCCGGGCAGGGCGAGCATCAGCAGGGTGGCGGCCCGCGCCCGGCGCAGCCCCTCGGCGCCGTCGCCGTAGCGGGTGACGTGCCGCTGCTTGTCGTGGTTGGACAGCACCCAGGTGGTGGGCGCGCCGACGATCGTCGACTCGGCGAGCGCGGTGTCGATGACCTTGCGGAACGAGTCGGCCGACCAGGTCGCGTCGAGGAAGTCGAAGCTGAACGCCTGGTGCAGCTCGTCCGGGCCGATGTAGCGGGCGAGGCGCTGCGGGGTCTCGGCCCACGCCTCGGCGACCGCCATCCGGCCGCCGGGGTAGCTGTCCAGGATCGGCCGCCAGGCGCGGTAGATGTCGTGCACCTCGTCCTGGTCGAAGTAGGGGAGCCGGCCCTTGCCGAGCAGCTCCGCCTGGCGCTGACCGGTGGTCATCGAGCTGAACCCGACGTCCGGCAGTCCCTCGGCCTTGATCATGCCGTGTGCGACGTCGATCCGGAAGCCGTCCACGCCCCGGTCGAGCCAGAAGCGCAGGACGCCCTCGAACTCGGCGCGCACCTCGGGGTGGCGCCAGTTCAGGTCCGGCTGGGCCGGGTCGAACAGGTGCAGGTACCACTGGCCGTCGTCGATGCGCGTCCAGGCGGGGCCGCCGAAGATGCTCTCCCAGTCGTTCGGGGGCAGCTCGCCGTTCTCGCCCGTGCCCTCGGCGAAGAGGTAGCGCGCGCGCTCGGCGGAGCCCGGGCCGGCGGCCAGCGCGGCCT
Source organism: Micromonospora sp. AMSO12t (assembly GCF_008806585.1). Taxonomy (NCBI): domain Bacteria; kingdom Bacillati; phylum Actinomycetota; class Actinomycetes; order Micromonosporales; family Micromonosporaceae; genus Micromonospora; species Micromonospora sp. AMSO12t. The sequence continues at coordinate 589 of NZ_WAAS01000028.1, read as the reverse complement.
GGAACCACGGGTGCGCGCTGGAGGTGTGGTTGGGCACCAGGTCGACGATGATCCGCAGGCCGAGGGCGTGCGCGTCGGTGATCATGTTGTCGAAGTCGGTGAGGGTGCCGAACATCGGGTCGACGTCGCGGTAGTCGGCGACGTCGTACCCGCCGTCGATCATCGGGGAGGTGTAGAAGGGGGTCAGCCAGAGCGCGTCCACCCCGAGTTCGCGCAGGTACGGCAGGCGCTCACGGATGCCCTGGAGGTCGCCGACGCCGTCGCCGTTGGAGTCGGCGAAGCTGCGTACGTACACCTGGTAGACGACCGCGGAGCGCCACCAGTCGTCGTCGGAGGTCAGCGGGGTGGGGTTGCTGACGGTCATCGGTGGCGTTCCCCGTTCTGTGGCGCGGGCCGGCGGCACCCGGCGTGGCGCGGGTGCGGGTGCGGTGTCTGAGCAGAATGCCGCCCGCGACTGCAAGAGTCAAGCATTCCTTGCGCAAGAAATGGCAATGATCACGCCAAGACTCCGCCGGCTCACGCCCGGTGAGCCCTTCCGGGGCGTGCGGCCGGGTCGGAGAGGGCGGTCAGGCGGGAGCCGGGGCGGTCA
>NZ_WAAS01000027.1:0-43890 GCF_008806585.1 Micromonospora sp. AMSO12t | reverse complement strand
GGGTGGGCTAGGAGGTGTAGTGCTGGTCGTGGGCCTGGCGGGGGCCGCAGACCGAGGCGCGGGAGCAGGAACAGCGGGAGCCGTCAGCGTCGAGACGTACCGTGACGGAGTCCCGGGGAACGCTGTGGCCGACGACCCGGCCGTCGCCCTCCGGCGTCGACACGCGCGTGCCGATCGCCGGGGCCGACTCCTGGAACCGTTGGTAGAGCGGGTGCTCGTACTTGAGGCAGCACATGAGCCGGCCGCACGCGCCGGAGATGCGCAGCGGGTTGAGCGGCAGGTCCTGGTCCTTCGCCATCCGGATGGTGACCGGCTCGAAGTCGTTGAGGAAGGTGGCGCAGCAGAGGTCCCGGCCGCAGGAGCCGATGCCGCCCTGCACCCGCGCCGAGTCCCGGGCGGAGAGCTGCCGCAGCTCGACCCGGCAGTGCAGGGTGGCGCCGAGGTCCCGGACCAGCGCGCGGAAGTCCACCCGGTGCGGGGCCGTGAAGTAGATGGTGCTCCGCTCGCCACCACCCTCGGCGGCGCCCAGCACGTGGTCGATCGCCACCACCTTCATCGGCAGAGCGTGCTCCCGGATCAGCCGCTTCGCCGCGACCTTGGCCTCGGCCTTGCGGCGGCGCACCGTCTCGTCGCGACGCAGGTCCTCCTCGCCGGCCAGGCCGGCCAGCCGGGGGAAGCCCTCGGTCTCCTCGGTGACCCACTGCGCCGCCCAGACGCACTCGGCCACCTCGGGCCCGTCGTCGGTGGGCACCAGCACCTTGTCGCCGACCTGGGGACGCAGCTCGCCCGGGTCCAGATAGTAGAGGCGCCCGTACCGCTGGAAGCTGACCGCGCAGAGCATGCCCATGCCTCACACCCTACGACGCGCGGGCCGGGGCGGCCGGGCCGGCAGTCGCCATCCGGCTACCGCGCGTGCACCCGGGGTCCGTCACCAGCCGACGCGGGTGGGGGTGTCGTAGCGGGGGCGGTCGACCACGGGCGCCCGCCAGCGGGACTCGGCGAGGCTCGGCGCCCACTGGCGCAGCAGGGTCTCGGCCCCGTCGTACGCGACGCAGAGCACCGCCAGCACCCGCGCGGCGATCTCGGCGGCCTCGGTCGCGCCCGGACCCGCGGCTGCCCGGTGCCCCGGTGCGCCGCCCGGCGTCGACGTCGCGGCGACCACGGTCACCGCCTCGGCACACCGGAGGACGTCGGCGAGCGCCCGGGCCAGTGCGAGCCGGCTGCCCTCCACCCAGTCGGCGAGCGCGTCGGCGTAGCCGGCCGTCGACTCCAGCCGGCCGACCAGGCTCTCCGGCCCCTCGTCGAGGTGGCGCAGCAGGGCCGCCCGGGCCTGCCCGTAGGACGACGCGGCCGGGCCGGACCAGAGCACCGGGTCGGTCAGCGCGGCGCAGGCGTCGTCGTAGCCCCGCATCAGGCGGCGCGCGGTGTGGCCGGCGGCGGCCAGCGGTGCCGGATGCAGGTCGAGGAAGTTGCGGACGGCCTCGCCGGGGAGCACCTGCATCCGGCGCAGCAGCGGCCACACGCGATGCCCCTCGGGGGCCCCCGCGGCGAGCAGCGTGTCGACCCGGCGGAGCAGGTCGAGGCCGGGCTCGGCGAGCCGGTCCAGCGCGTCCATCACGCCTCCCCGGTCAGCCGGTGGCGAGCGGCGCGGTCGACGTCCGCGTAGTGGTCGGCGGCGGCCCGCACCGCCGCTGCGGCGGCGGCCAGCCGCTGGGCGGCGACGTGCGCCTCCCGGGCCCGGTCGCCGGTGGCGGCGGTCCACTGCCGGTGCAGGGCCCGCCCGATCTCCCCGGGCCGGCCGGGGGCGTCGACGCCGAACGCGGCCTGCGCCGGGTCGCCGGCGGTGACCGTGCGGGACACGGCGGTCATGGTCTCGCTCGCCTCGTCGAGCCGGGCGGCGAGGGCGCGCAGGCTCTCCATCTCAGGCTCCCGCCAGCGGCCGGTAGGCGGCGAAGGTCTCGTTGTGCAGCTTCTCCCGGGCCCACTGGGCGGCGTCGGCCGCCGCGGTGACCGCCGCCTGCACCGAGCCGGCGACGTCGCGGGGGTTGCGGGTGTGCAGCGGGCCCAGGAAGCGCACGTCGGTGATCCGCCCGCCGGCGGTGACCACCACCTCGACCAGCCCGTCGGGCGACCGCACGGTGACCTCGACGGTCGACACCGCCTGGTCGAACTCGGTCTGGAGGGACTCGATCCGGCGGTAGCGCCGCACCGCCTCCTCGATCCAGGCCTCGTCGATCTCCCCCCGCGGCATCGGCGGACCCCTCCCGGAACAGGAAAATCACTGTGCGTGCCGCCACCGTCACGGCGGCACACCGGACCGTACCGCACAGCAATTGCGCCTGTCGATGCCTGTGGACAACCGGTCCGGCCGCCGGGACTCCGGGGGCGGGTCGGCCGCTGAAGCCCCGGCTCGGGCGGTCCGGTCGGCGGGCTCAGCCCTTCCAGAGCGAGAGCATCATCGCCTCGACGGCGATCCGGGGCTTGACGTTCGCCTCGATCGCCGCCCGGCACTCCAGCACCGCTTCCAGGCGGCGCAGCGCCCCCTCGGCGTCCCATTTCTGCGCGCCCGCCCCGGCCAGCGCGGCGGTGTCGGTGTGCACCGGCGCGACGGGGGCGCGCAGCGCCATGGTGAGCGCGTCGCGGTAGAAGCCGGCCAGGTCGACCAGCGCCCGGTCCAGCGCGTCCCGCTGGGCCCGGGTGGCCCGGGACTTCTGCCGCTTCTCCAGGTCCTTCAGTTGCCCGGCGGCGCCCCGGATGGCGCCGGCCGCGCCCCGCCCGGTGCCACCGGCGCCGAGCGCGGTCTCCAGCGCCGCCCGCTCGGCCGCGGCGGTCTCCGCAACGGATGCCTCGGCCTCCGCCTCGGCCGCCTCGATCAGCGCCGACGCCGCGTCGAAGGCGGCACCCACGCCGGTCAGCCGGCGCGGTACCGCGAGCACCGCCTCCCGGCGCGTGCGCGCCTCCGGGTCGCGGGCCAGCCGGCGGGCCCGTCCCACGTGCCCCTGCGCCGCCGCCGCGGCCCAGCGCGCCACGTCGGGCGCGACGCCGTCCCGGCGGGCCAGCACCTCGGCCACCGCCTCCGGCGCGGGCTGCACCAGCGGTACGACCCGGCAGCGCGACCGGATGGTCACCGAGATGTCGTCCGGGTGGGTCGACGGGGCGCAGAGCAGGAAGACCGTCCGCGGCGGCGGCTCCTCGATGGCCTTGAGCAGCGCGTTGCCGGCCGCCTCGGTGAGCCGGTCCGCGTCCTCGATGACCACCACCTGCCAGCGCCCGCCGGACGGGGTGCTGGCGGCGCGCAGCACCAGCGCCCGCATCTCGTTGACGCCGATGGAGAGCCCCTCCGGCACCACCATCCGGACGTCGGCGTGGGTGCCGGTCATCGTGGTGTGGCAGCCGGGGCACCCGCCGCAGCCGGTGCCGTACGCGCACTGGAGGGCGGCGGCGAAGGCCCGCGCCGCCACCGACCGGCCCGACCCGGGCGGCCCGGTGAAGATCCAGGCGTGCGTCATCCCCGCCCCCGCGTCGACGGCGGGCGCCGGCTGGCCGCCGTCGGCCTCGTCGGCGAGCGCGTCGAACTCGTCCCCGGCGGCGTCGGTCGTGGGCGGGGCGGCGGCGCGCAGCACGGCGGACGCCGCGGCGGCGGCCCGGCGCAGCGTGTCGACCGCCTCGTCCTGCCCGACCAGGTCGGCGAAGACGTCGGGCATCAGGTCCGGCGCTCCATCGGTACCAGCTCCGATTCGGATAACTCCGGCTGCACCGAGGTGTCCGGTCCCTGCGCGGGGCGCGGGTGCACGATGCCGCCGGGGCTGCCGAACATCTCCTCGACCCGCCGGGCCACCTGCCCGGTGATCTCCTCGACCGGGCGGGACGCGTCGAGCACCAGGTAGCGCTTCGGGTCGGCGGCGGCGAGGTCGAGGAAGGCATAGCGGACCCGCTCGTGGAAGGCGACGGACTCGGCCTCCAGGTGGTCGGCCGCCTCGGCACGCGCCGCCACCCGGGCCAGGCCGGTGTGCGGTTCGACGTCCAGCAGCACCACCAGGTCGGGCTTGAGCCCGCCGGTGGCCCACGACGAGAGCCAGGAGACCTCGTCGACGGGGAGCGTCCGCCCCGCCCCCTGGTACGCCAGGGACGAGTCGACGTACCGGTCGCTGATCACGACCGCGCCCCGGACGAGCGCCGGCCGGACGACGGTGGCCACGTGGTGCGCCCGGTCGGCGGCGTAGAGCAGCGCCTCGGCGCGCGGCGACGGCACGTCGGAGCCGGGCGCGCCGAGCAGCAGCGACCGGATCCGCTCGCCGACGGCGGTGGCCCCCGGCTCGCGGGTCACCACCACGTCGCGCCCCTGCCCACGCAGCCGCTCGGCGAGCGCGGCGAGCTGCGTGGACTTGCCGGCGCCCTCGCCGCCCTCGAAGACCACGAAGAGGCCGGCGGAGACGAACGGCTCGGCCGGCATCAGCGGGCGTCCCCGGATCGAGCCCCAGAGGTCGGCCAGGACGGGAACGCCCTTCTTGTCGTCCATCTGCCCGAACGCGCTGATCCCGGCGAAGATGCCGGCGGCGCCGGCGGCGAGCAGCAGCAGTCGGGTGGACGAGATCGACACGCCCAGGTCGGCCAGTTCCAGCCGGCGCGAGCCGCCGACGCCGGCGAGCAGGCTGCTGAGGCCGATCGCGAGGATCAGCACCAGCCGGGTGCCGATCTGCACCACCGCGAAGACCCGGCCGCGCACCTCGTCGGCGATCTCGCCGCCGAGCAGGGTGGTGCCGGAGAGGAAGGCCATGCCGGCGCCCGCGCCGACCAGGACCGCGCCGACCATCGCCATGGAGAGGTGGATGGCGAACGCCAGGGCCATCACCGATGCGCTGGCCAGCACGATGCTCATGCCGAACCAGCGCCGCCGGGACATCTCCTTGACGATCATCGGGCCGAGCCCGATGCCGAGCGCGAGGCCGACGAAGATGGCGCCGAAGAGCAGGTAGAAGGCGGCGTCACCGGCGCCGAGCGAGGTGGCGAAGAACTTGGCGGTGCCGATCACGATGCCGCCGCCGGCGAACGCGCCGAAGATGCCGAGCACCAGGCCGCGGACCAGCGGGGTCTGGCCGATGTAGCGCCAGCCCTCCTTGAACTGGCGCATCATGCTCTGCTCGGTGCGGTCCGTCTCGGCGGACTGCCCCTGGCTGATCTCCTTGATGCCGTACGCCACCACCAGCGCGGTGGCCAGCCGGGAGAACGCGTTGAACCAGAGCGCCAGGTCGGCCGGCGCGGCCCAGTCCGGCGTCGAGCCCCCGGTGGCCCCCCGCACGATGCCGTCGAGCGCGGCGAGGATCAGCGCGGCGAGGATGGGGGTGAGGCCGTACGTGGTGATCAGCGTGAGCTGGTTGGCGGCCTCCAGCCGGGCGCGCGGGATCAGGTTGGGGACCGCGGCCTCCTTGGCCGGGATCCACAGCAGCGTGATCGACTCGATCAGGAAGGTGGCGATCGCCGCCCAGCCGACCACGACCGGCCCGCTCGCCCCGAGCAACGCGACCAGCGGGATCGAGGCGAAGAGCAGGAAGCGCAGCACGTCGCAGATGACCATGGTCCAGCGCCGGTCGAACCGGTCGGCGAACACGCCGGCGACCGGGCCGAGCACCAGCGCCGGCAGCAGCCGGATGGCGATCACGCCACCGAACGCGGCGCCCTGGGCGGTGCTGCCCTCGACCTGGGAGGCGGCGAAGACGCTGGTGGCGAGCAGGCCGAACCAGTCGCCGAAGGAGGCCGCGCCGAGCACGATCCAGAGCCGGCGGAACGGGGTGATCCGCAGCACCGAGCGGATGGCGGCGTAACCGGAGTGGTCCGGGCCGGGCTTCTCGGTGGCGCCGCTGGGCTTGGACGAGGACGACGACACGCCGGGCGACTCGCCGTTGAACTGGCTTTCGATGGCCGTACCTCCACGTGCCGGCCCATCGCTGGGCAGTCCCGGTGGAACACTCTAGACCCGGCGGGGACCCACCCCGCCGCGACATTCTCCTGTTCGTCGAGCCTAGGCCGCCGCAGCCACCGCCCGCAGCCCGGACAGACGCGAGGGTATTTCGCATTGGCTCCCAGACAGTTAGCGTGCACACGTGGCCATCGAAAGCGACAAACTTCGTGACCGCCTCGACCGGGCGACCGCGCACCTCGACCCGCCGTACGCCGTCGTGGACCTCGCGGCCTTCGACGACAACGCCGCCGCGCTGGCAGAACGGGCCGACGGCAAGCCGGTCCGGATCGCCAGCAAGTCGGTCCGCGCCCGGGACCTGATCGGCCGGGCGCTGGGGCGTCCCGGCTGGCGGGGCGTGATGGCCTTCACCCTGCCCGAGGCGCTCTGGCTGGTCCGCGCCGGCGTGACCGACGACGCGCTGGTGGCGTACCCCACGGCCGACCGGGGGGCACTCGCCGTGCTCGCCGCCGACCCGGCGCTCGCCGCGGCCGTCACGCTGATGATCGACGGCACCGACCAGCTCGACCTCGTCGACGCCGTGTGCCCGCCCGGGCGCCGCCCTGAGCTGCGGGTCTGCCTCGACCTGGACGCCTCCTGGCGACCGCTGGGCGGGCGGGTGCACGTCGGGGTGCGCCGCTCGCCGGTGCACAGTGCCCGGGCCGCCGGCACGCTCGCCGCCACCGTCGCCGACCGCGCCGGCTTCCGGCTGGTCGGGCTGATGGCGTACGAGGCGCAGATCGCCGGCCTCGGCGACGCGCCGCCCGGGCGGGCGGTGCTCGGCTCCGCGATCCGGCTGGCCCAGCGCGGGTCGTACCGCGAGTTGCTGGCCCGCCGGGGCGCGGCGGTGGCCGCCGTACGCGAACACGCCGACCTGGAGTTCGTCAACGGCGGCGGCACCGGCAGCGTGGCCGCGACCAGCGCCGATCCCGCGGTCACCGAGGTCACCGCGGGATCGGGCCTGTACGGACCGACGCTGTTCGACGCGTACCGCGCCTGGTGCCCCACCCCGGCGGCGGCCTTCGCCTGCGCGGTGGTCCGCCGCCCGGGGCCCGGCCTGGCCACCGTGCTCGGCGGCGGCTGGATCGCCTCCGGCCCGGCCGAGGACAGCCGGCTGCCCCGGCCGTGGCTGCCGGAGGGCCTCAAGCTGATCGGCACCGAGGGGGCCGGCGAGGTGCAGACCCCGCTGGCCGGCACGGCGGCCGGCGCGCTGCGGGTCGGTGACCGGGTCTGGTTCCGGCACGCCAAGGCCGGCGAGCTGTGCGAGCGCGTCAACGAGCTGCACCTGATCGAGGGGGACGCGGTCGTGGCCACCGTGCCCACCTACCGGGGCGAGGGCCACGCCTTCCTCTGATCCGGCCGACCAGCGCGGCACCGCCAGCTTGCGCCCGCGTCGGCGAGACCCTCCGTCGGGTTGGTCAGCCGTCGGCCGGGTTGATCGCCGTCGCCCGCCGGCCAGGCTGGTCGACCGCGGCCCGGCTGGTCGGCCGTCGGCCGGGTCAGCCGGACTGGTTGGCGTCGGCCGGGGCGTCGACCTGGCGGTGCAGGTACTCCCTGATCAGCGCCTTCGCCTCGGCCAGGACCCGGTCGTCGCCCTCGGGCAGCCGGCGGAACGCCAACTTGATCAGCGCGTCGGCCGCCTCCACGGCGATCTCCAGGTGGAACCGGAGGTCGGGGACGTCGAGCCCGAAGCGCTCGGCCAGTACGCGGGCCAACTGGTCCGCGATCACGCCGTTGTTGTCCCGCTGCTCGTCGAGCAGGTGCAGGTCGACCACGTCGCCGAAGTGCAGGGTACGGAATCCCGGAACGGTGCGGTGCATCGTGATGTACTCGTCGATGCCCGCGTCGACCCCGTCCCACCAGTGGGTCAGGTCGTCGGAGGCGAACCGCTCGTCGAGCCGCTGGAGGTAGGACTCCATCGTGCGCAGGGTCAGCGCCTGCACGATCGCCCGCTTGTCCGGGAAGAACTGGTAGACCGACCCGATCGCCACCTCGGCACGCTCGGCGAGCAGGGTCGTGGTCAGACCCTCGTACCCCACCTCGTCGACGAGTTCTGCACAGGCGTCCAGCATCCGCTGGACCCGTGCGACACTTCGACCCTGCACCGGTACGCGGCGCAGCGGCCCGGCTGTGGCGGCTGGTGTGGACACTCGCCACCCCCCTTCGACGGATGAACATATCTGCACGTCACGGGTTCGTGACTACCGGTACAACGAGCAAACCTCGATTGCGGTATTTACCTGCGACAACGTTGCTGATATGAAGTCAGTTCACATTCATGTGGAGGAGTGCGCATGGCCGGTACCACACCGCCCACCCTGGCAGCCTGGTCCAACTGGGCCGGCAACCAACGCGCCACCGCCACCACCATCCTGCGCCCCGCCTCCCTCGCCGACGTCACCGAGGCCGTCCGCGCCGCCGCAGCGGCCGGGGACCGGATCCGGGCGGTGGGCAGCGGCCACTCCTTCACCGGCGTCGCGATCACCGACGGACGACGCATGGAACTGACCCACCTGGACACCGAGGTACGCGTCGACGCCGACCGCCGACTGGTCACCGTACCGGCCGGGATCACCCTGCGCGCACTCAACGAACTGCTCACCGCACACGGCCTGGCCCTACCCAACCTGGGCGACATCGACGCACAGACGATCGCCGGCGCGATCTCCACCGGCACCCACGGCACCGGCGCCGCCTACGGCTGCCTGTCGACGTTCGTCGAGGCGCTCACCCTCGTCACCGGCACCGGCGAGGTGCTGCGCTGCTCCGCCGACGAGCACCCCGACGTCTTCGCCGCCGCCCGGGTGTCGCTGGGCGCGCTCGGGGTGCTCGTCGAGGTGACCCTGCGCTGCGTGGACGCCTTCGTGCTGCGCGCCCACGAGCGGCCGGCGCCGCTGGCGGCCGTGCTCGACGAACTGCCCGCGCTGATCGACAGGCACGACCACGTCGAGTTCTACTGGTTCCCGTACACCGCCCGAGTGCAGGTCAAGGCCAACGACCGGGTGCCCGAAGACGACCGGCCACTGCCCCGGTGGCGCGGCTGGCTGGACGACGAGTTCCTCTCCAACACCGTCTTCGCCGGGGCCTGCCGGCTCGGCCGCGCCGTGCCGGCGCTCGCCCCCGGCATCAGCGCCGTCTCCGCCCGCGCACTCACCGAACGCCGCTACACCGGCCGCTCCGACCAGGTCTTCTGCACCCCGCGCCGGGTCCGCTTCATGGAGATGGAGTACGCCCTGCCGCGCGACGCCCTGCCCGAGGCGCTCGACGCGCTGCGGCGCATCGTCGACGGGCTGCCGTTCAAGGTGCTCTTCCCGGTCGAGGTGCGGTTCACCGCCGCCGACGACATCTGGCTCTCCCACGGCTTCGGGCGCGAGTCGGCGTACGTGGCCGTCCACCAGTACGTCGGCATGCCGTACGAGCCGTACTTCCGGGCCTTCGAGCAGGTCGCCGCGAGCCTCGGCGGCCGGCCCCACTGGGGCAAGCTGCACTGGCGCGACGCGGAGTCGCTCGCGACGGCCTACCCCCGCTGGGCGGACTTCCAGGCGCTACGCGCCCGCCTGGACCCACACCACCTCTTCACCAACCCCCACCTGACCCGAACCCTCGGCTGACACACCGCCCCCGCCCTGGCGCGCGGCGCCGCTCGCTCGCCGCTCGCGAGAGCGAGCGCCGCGATCTTGGTACGAACACGCCCTCCGAGGGGCGCGCTGGTACCAAGATCTGTCCGCCGTCCACAGGGGCGGACACGGGCGGCACCGGGTGGGCAGAGTGCGGGTGTGGCGAGGTCTCCGAGTTCACTGGCAGGGCTACGGCGGGCGTTGCCGCGTGACGACGCCGACGAGCTGACCTGGTTGCTGTTCCATCAGGAAGACGTGATCAGCCTCGACCAGGCCCGGCGCCATCTGTCGTCGAAGGCGATCCGGCACCGGGTCGCCACCCGTCGTTGGCGCCAGGTGCACCGTGCCGTCTTCGTCGCGCACAACGGTCCGGTCGGTCCCGCCCAGCATCGATGGATCGCCGTGCTCGCCGCCGGGCCGGCCGCGATGCTCGGCGGACTCACAGCGGCCCAGGCCTGGGGCCTACGCTGTCACGACAGCCGGATCGTGGACGTGCTCCTGCCGGCCGCGCACCAGAGCCGCGCCCTGCCACCCGGCGTACGCCTGCACCGGACCACCCTGCTCGGCGAGGAGGACGTGCTGCACGTCGGGCAGCCGCCCCGCACCATGCCCGCCCGGTCGCTGGTCGACGCGGCGCAGTGGGCGGCGACCGACGAGCAGGCTCGGGCGATCATCGCCGCCGGTTTCCAGCAACGCCTCGTCGGCGGCGACGACCTGCACCTGGTCCTGGACGCCATGCCCCGGATCCGGCGCCGGAACCTGATCCGGCAGACCGCCGCGGACGCCGCCGGAGGCGCGCATTCCCTGGCCGAGTTGGACTTCCTCGACCTGGTCCGACGAGCCGGGTTGCCCGACCCGTCCCGGCAGGCTGTCCGATACGACTCTGCGGGCCGCCAGCGTTACCTCGACGCATGGTTCGAGCAGTGGCGGGTGCACGTGGAGATCGACGGCGGGCAGCACCTCGACCCCGCCACCGCCTGGACGGACATGCGCCGGCAGAACGACCTGTGGATCGACGGTGACCGGGTGCTCCGCTTCCCCGCCTGGGCGGTCCGCAACGACTCGCGCACCGTCGTCGCCCAGCTCCGAGCAGCCCTGCGAGCCGCGGGCTGGATGGACTCGTACTGACCAGCACCGTCGACTGACGGCGCCATCAACCGGCCGCCGGGCGCCCCGGCTGCATTGTTCACCGGGCTACTGGGCGTGTTGTTCACCCTGCTACGTCGGATCTTGGTACGAACACGCCCTCCAAGGGGCACGCTCGTACCAAGATCTCCAGCCCAGCCGGCCTGGGTCAGTCCGGGATCGGGTCAGTCGGGGCTGGGGGTGGTGGCCTTTCTCGGGGCCGCCTTCTTTGCCGGGGTCTTCCTGGCGGTGGTGGCCTTGGCCGTCGTGGTCTTCTTCGCCGCCGTCGACTTGGTCGCCGCAGCCGTCTTCTTCGCCGCCGTGGCCTTCTTCGCGGGCGCCTTCTTCGCGGCGGCCTTCTTCTTCGGCGCCGGCCCCTTCGCCCGCTTCTCGGCGAGCATCTCGGAGGCTTCCTCGATGCTCAGTGCCTCCGGGGTCTGGCCGCGCCGCAGCGACGCGTTCGTCTCGCCGTCGGTGACGTACGGGCCGAACCGGCCGTCCTTGATGACCAGCGGCTTTTCCGTCAGCGGGTCGACGCCCATCTCCCGCAGCGGCGGCGCGGCGGCGCGGCGCTGGCGGGCCTTCGGGGCGGACAGCAGGGCCAGCGCCTCGTCCAGCGTGACGGTGAACATCTTCTCTTCGGAGTCCAGCGAGCGGAACTCGTCGCCCTGCTTGACGTACGGGCCGTAGCGGCCGTTGTTCGCCAGGACCTCAGCGCCGTCCGGGGCCACCCCGATCAGCCGGGGCAGGCTCAGCAGCTTCAGCGCCTCGTCGAAGGTCAGCGAGTCCGGCGACTGCGAGCGCAGCAGCGACGACTTGCGCTCGCCACTGGCCACGTACGGGCCGAAGCGGCCCGACTTGAGCAGGATCGGCTCACCGGTGGCCGGGTCGTCGCCGAGCTTGCGCTCGCCCCCGCCGCCGAGGAACAGCTCGTGCACCTTCTCCGGGGTCAGCTCGTCCGGCGCCAGCCCCTCGGGGATCGGGGCCCGGTCGCCCTGGCCACCGCCCTCCTCACCCTCGGCGGCCGGCGCCTGCTGCTCGCCCGGCACCGCCCGCTGGAGGTACGGCCCGTAGCGGCCCACCCGCACGACGACCTCGCGGCCCTCGTCGTCGGTGAACAGCGGGATGGAGTTGACGCTGCGCGCGTCGATCTCGTTGATGTTCTCGGTGACCAGCTTCTTCAGCCCGCCCGAGCGGGCGATGTCCCGGTCGCCGGCGCCGTTGGCGCCGCCGAAGTAGAACGCGGTGAGGAAGTCGACGGCGGCGTGGTCGCCGCCGGCGATCTCGTCCAGCTCGTTCTCCATGCTGGCGGTGAAGTCGTAGTCGATCAGGCGCGGGTAGTGCCGCTCCAGCAGGCCGATCACGGCGAAGGCCAGGAAGGTCGGGATCATCGCCTGGCCGCGCTTGGTCACGTAGCCGCGGTCCTGGATCGTCTGCATGATCGACGCGTACGTCGACGGGCGGCCGATGCCCAGCTCCTCGAGGGCCTTCACCAGCGACGCCTCGGTGTAGCGCGACGGCGGCTGGGTGTGGTGGCCCTGCGCGGCCAGTTCGTCGGCGGTGAGCGGCTGGCCCTTGACCAGGTTGGGCAGGCGACGCTCGGCGTCCTCGGCCTCGGCGTTCTCGTCGTCGCTGGACTCGACGTACGCCCGCAGGAAGCCCGGGTCGGTGATGGTCTTGCCGGTGGCACCGAAGTCGGCCTCCTCCTGGGCGGAGGAGACGGCGCGGATGCGCACCGAGACGCTCGAGCCGACGGCGTCGGTCATCTGCGAGGCGATGGTGCGCCGCCAGATCAGCTCGTAGAGCTTGAACTCCTCGGCGGAGAGCTCCTTGGCCACGTCACCCGGGGTGCGGAAGTTGTCCCCCGCCGGGCGGATCGCCTCGTGCGCCTCCTGCGCGTTCTTCACCTTGCCGGTGTAGCGGCGCGGCTCCGGCGGCACGCTGCGCTCGCCGTACAGCTCGACGATCTGCCGGCGGGCCGCCGTGATGGCGGTTTCCGACAGGTTCACCGAGTCGGTACGCATGTAGGTGATGTAGCCGTTCTCGTAGAGGCGCTGCGCGGTGCGCATCGTCTGCTGCGACGAGAACCGCAGCTTGCGGGCCGCCTCCTGCTGGAGGGTGGAGGTGATGAACGGCGCGTACGGGCGGCGGCGGTAGGGCTTCTCCTCGACCCGGGTGACGGTGAACGGCCGGCCCTCCAGGCGGGCCGCGAGGCCCCGGGCGCCCCCGGCGTCGAGGTGGACCACGCCCGCGCCGGCCTTCACCCGGCCGGTGGTCGGCTCGAAGTCCTTGCCGGTGGCGATCCGGTCGCCGTTCAGCGCGACCAGGGTGGCGTTGAAGTTGCGGGGCCCCTCGCTGGCGTCCGTCACGGCCAGGGTGGCCAGGATGTCCCAGTACTCCGCCGTGCGGAAGGCCATCCGCTGCCGCTCGCGCTCCACCACGATCCGCGTCGCCACGGACTGCACCCGGCCCGCCGAGAGCTTCGGCATGACCTTCTTCCACAGCACGGGCGAGACCTCGTAGCCGTAGAGGCGGTCGAGGATGCGCCGGGCCTCCTGGGCGTCGACCAGGTCCCGGTCGATCTCGCGGGGGTTGGCCACCGCGGCCTGGATGGCCGGCTTGGTGATCTCGTGGAAGACCATCCGCTTGACCGGCACCTTGGGCTTGAGCGTCTCCACCAGGTGCCAGGCGATCGCCTCGCCCTCGCGGTCCTCATCCGTCGCCAGGAAGATCTCGTCGACCTCCTTGGCCAGCTTCACCAGCTTGCTGATCTGCTGCTTGCGGTCGGCGGAGACCACGTAGAGGGCGTGGAAGCCGTTGTCGACGTCCACCCCGAGCCGGGCCCACGACTCGCCCTTGTACTTGGCCGGCACGTCGGCGGCGTTGCGCGGGAGGTCCCGGACGTGGCCGAAGCTGGCCTCCACGACGTACCCCGGGCCGAGATAGCCCGAGATCGTCTTGGCCTTCGCCGGTGACTCGACGATGACCAGACGGGTGGTTCCAGCGTTGCTCGGCACGTCTCTCCCCGACCTCACTCCTGCTCGCAGCCACCGGCGCCCGGTTCGGGCCACTCTCGGCCCGCCGACCCCCGGCGGCCCGGATGTCCAACGTAACGCGCCGTCCGCGTTTCGGGTTTCGCGGGCGGCAAACCGTCCCGGCGGGGCGGCCTCTTTCTCCGCCGGCGGCGGGGCGTGCCGGACGGCGCCACCGTACACCGTGCGTGTGCCGCTGGGCGGGACACTGTGACGATGGCGGACCCTCGGTCGAGGCGCCACCCGGCTGTTTTCCGCGAAATTGCGCACTTGTTGTCCCTCATCGGACAGGCCCGACCGGCGCGACGAGGCGGGCGCCGACGGGCGGTCAGGAGCGGGCCGGCCAGTCGGTCGCGGGGGCGGCGGGCGGCGGGTCGCCCACCAGCTCGGCCAGGCGGGCGAGCCGCCGCCGGCCGGTGATCCGGTACGCCGGCCCGCCCTCGCCGGGCCCGAGCAGCGCCCCGGACAGGCCGACCGCGTCGAGGGCCCCGGCGACCGGCCCCCAGCACTCCTCGTCGGCGGCGCCGAGCCGGAGCAGGAAGCCGGACGGCTCGGCGGCTCCCGCCGCGGCGAGCCAGAGCCGCAGCCGCCGCCCGTTGAGGTGGAAGCCGGCGGGCGGTCGCTTGCCCGTACCGCGCAGCCAGGCCGCCGCGAGCGGCTTCAGCGTGCGGGCGTACGAGGTGCGCACCGCGTGCCGCCCGTCGGTGGTCGCCTCCCAGGTGGCCGCCACCCCGCGCAGCGCCAGCTCGGCGACGAGGACGTGCACCCGCCAGGCCGCGTCGACCACGATCGAGAGCCGGGCCGTGCCGCCCATCCGGACCGCCTCGCCCGGGCCGGCCAGCAGCCCGGCGAGATCGGCGATGGACGGGTCCGCCGCCTCCGCGCCGAAGAAGGTCAGCTGCCGGGCGGACTCGTCGGCGTCGGCCGGCGGGGGCGGTACGGGTCGGCGGGCGACCGGCGCGACCCGGTCCGTGGGGGCCGGGAAGAGCACCGGCAGCGCTTCGCCGCCCGACGGGTCACCGGTCCCGCTCAGCGACACTCCGGCACCTCGTCGAAGGCGCGTTTCAACTCCTCGGAGTTGAGCTGGCTGGTGTCGAGCGCGCTGGCGTCGTACTCCTTGTTCAGGGTCTCCACGGCGGCCCGGACGCC
This sequence comes from Micromonospora sp. AMSO12t, assembly GCF_008806585.1. Lineage (NCBI taxonomy): Bacteria > Bacillati > Actinomycetota > Actinomycetes > Micromonosporales > Micromonosporaceae > Micromonospora > Micromonospora sp. AMSO12t. The sequence continues at coordinate 29,011 of NZ_WAAS01000027.1, read as the reverse complement.
GTCGTAGAAGACGGTGGGCTGGCCGGTGCCCAGCCCGTCGATGGTGTCGCGGGCCCTGCCGTACGCGTCGCGCACCTTCGCCAGCGAGGCCTGGAAGCCCGCCGAGACCTCCTCGCCGCGCTCGGCGTCCGGTACGCCGGCCTCCTCGACCTTGCGTCGGGCGGTCTCGCTGGCCTGCTCCGCGCCGCCGAAGAGCCGCACCAGGTTCTCCTTCGCCTGCGCCGGGGTGGTCTGGGCGGTCATCTGCTGGTCGGTGCTGCTGGTCAGCTTGCTGATCTCGGCCCGCCACGGGGTGAGCGCGGTGCAGACCGACGCCGCCCACGCCCGGGAGTTGGTGCCGCCGCCGCATCCGGCCAGCACGAGAACGAGCGTGGCCAGGACCACCGTGAGCTTTCCGGCGGCTGCCGCCCGGCACGTGCGCATGCGTTGCAGCGTACGGCCTCTGTCGAGTCCGGGCACCGGACAGGTTTGCCGGGTGGCACGGGCGGTCCCCAGCCGGCCGCGCGGGCCGACCGGGGACCTCCGATGTCGGACGGATCAGGCGTTGACCGTCTCCGGCCGCTGGTCCGGACTGCCCGCACCCGTGCCGGAGTCGGCGTCGGACATGGCCACGCCCTTGCGCTTGCTGAACACCACCGCCGCGGCGATGATCAGCGTCGCCACCACGGCGATCCCCACCCGCAGGGCGGTGTTCCGCTCGTCGCCCACGCTCCAGGCCACCACGGCCGGCGCGATCAGCAGTGAGACCAGGTTCATCACCTTGATCAGCGGGTTGATCGCCGGGCCGGCGGTGTCCTTGAACGGGTCGCCGACGGTGTCGCCGATGACCGTGGCGGCGTGCGACTCGGAGCCCTTGCCGCCGTACGCGCCGTCCTCGACGAGCTTCTTGGCGTTGTCCCAGGCGCCACCGGAGTTGGACAGGAAGACCGCCATCAGCGTGCCGGCGCCGATCGCACCGGCCAGGTACGCCGCCAGCGCGCCGGGCCCGAGGCCGAAGCCCACCGCGATCGGCGCGAGGATGGCGAGCAGACCGGGGGTCATCAGCTCGCGCTGCGCGTCCCGGGTGCAGATGTCGACGACCTTGCCGTACTCGGGGCGCTGGGTGCCGTCCATGATGCCGGGCAGCTCGCGGAACTGCCGGCGTACCTCCATCACGACCGCGCCCGCCGAGCGGGAGACCGCGTTGATGGCCAGGCCGGAGAAGAGGAACACCACCGCGGCGCCGATGATCAGGCCGACCAGGTTGCGCGGGTTCGCCACGTTCAGCGAGTTGAGGATCTCGGTGCCGACGTCGCCCACTCCGGCGTCCGAGTACGCGGTGCGCAGCGTGTCGGTGTACGAGCCGAACAGCGCCGTCGCGGCGAGCACCGCCGTGGCGATCGCGATGCCCTTGGTGATCGCCTTGGTGGTGTTGCCGACCGCGTCCAGCTCGGTGAGCGTCCGGGCGCCGTGCTCGTCGATGTCGCCGGACATCTCCGCCACGCCCTGGGCGTTGTCGGAGATCGGGCCGAAGGTGTCCATCGCGACGATCACGCCGACCGTGGTGAGCAGGCCGGTGCCGGCCATCGCCACGGCGAACAGCGAGAGCGTGATGGAGCTGCCGCCGAGCAGGAACGCGCCGAACACGCCGGCGCCGATCAGCAGCGCCGAGTAGACCGCCGACTCCAGGCCGATGCTGATGCCGGCGAGGATGACGGTGGCGGCGCCCGTCTGCGAGCTCTTGCCGATGTCCTGCACCGGGCGCCGGTTGGTCTCGGTGAAGTAGCCGGTCAGCGCCTGGATCGCCGCCGCCAGCACGATGCCGATGACGACCGCGCCGATGGCGACCGTCCGCGGGTTCTCGCTGACGTCGGTCAGCCCGCCCTCCAGCTCGGCGAAGGTGGCCGGCAGGTACGCGTACGTGGCGATCGCCACCAGCACCGCGGAGAGCACCGCCGAGATGTAGAAGGCCCGGTTGATCGCGGTCAGGCCGTTGCGGTCCGAGGCGCGCAGCCGGGTGATGAAGACGCCGACGATCGCGACGAGCACACCGATGGTGGAGACGATCAGCGGGAAGACCAGGCCCTCCTCGCCGAAGGCGGCGCGGCCGAGGATCAGCGCGGCGACCAGGGTGACCGCGTACGACTCGAAGAGGTCGGCGGCCATGCCGGCGCAGTCACCCACGTTGTCGCCCACGTTGTCGGCGATGGTGGCGGCGTTGCGCGGGTCGTCCTCGGGGATGCCCTGCTCGACCTTGCCGACCAGGTCGGCGCCGACGTCGGCGGCCTTGGTGAAGATGCCGCCGCCGACCCGCATGAACATGGCGAGCAGCGCGGCGCCGAAGCCGAAGCCCTCCAGCACGGTCGGCGCGTCGCTGCGGTAGAACAGCACGACCAGCGCGGCGCCGAAGAGGCCGAGGCCGACGGTGAGGAAGCCGACCACGCCACCGGTGCGGAAGGCGATCTTCATCGCGGCCTCCCGGCCGCCTTCGCGCTCCCGGGCGGCGGCGGCGACCCGCAGGTTGGCCCGGGTGGCCAGCCACATGCCGGCGCCGCCGATGAACGCGCTGAACAGCGCGCCCACGACGAAGAAGACGGATCGGCCGATCTTCACCGCCACTTCGCTGCCGTCGGTGCCGTGCACCGGCAGCAGGAAGAGCAGCACCACGGCGATGACCACGAAGATCGCCAGGGTCCGGAACTGCCGGAGCAGGTAGGCCGAGGCGCCCTCCTGGACCGCGCCGGAGATCTCCTGCATTTTGTTGGTGCCCTTGCCGGCGGCCAGTACGGCCTTCGTCAGCGCGCCGGCGAAGGCGAGCGCCACCAGCGCGATGACCGCGGCGATGACGACGTACGTGACGTTGTTTCCGGTGAGGGAGATCCCGCCGCCATCGGCGGCCAAGGTGTCGGACATCTGTGTCCTCCTGTACCGAACGCTCGCGCCGGCCGGTGGAGACGCACCGACCCGGCGCCTGGATGCGGAGTCGCAAGCGCGCGCCACTCCACCCCGGTCGGACCAGCGATGAACAACCGTTCCCGCTGGCCGCGGGATGGATCACTTGCTGACAACTCGCGTACTCTAGCCCTCCACAGTGTTGGAGGTCACACCGAGGGGGCACCGCGCCGCGATGATCTTCGTCGCTGTGTTATGAGGAAAAATCTGATATAGGAGCCCATCCATGCCAAAGAGGCCGCGCCCCGGCGGGACACGGCCTCTCACGGCGTACGACGCCCTCGGCGAGGGCGGTGGAAGATCAGCTCACCGGCCGACGGGCCAGACCATCCGCACCTCGGTGCCGACGCCCTCGTCGACCGGGCGCACCTGGAGATCCTCGACGAAACCGGCCAGCAGCGCGAAGCCCACGCCGGTGGTGAGGTCGTCCTCGTCGAGCGACTCGTTGGCGAGCTGGTCGGCGTTGAGCGCCGCCAGGCCGAGACCGGCCTCGATCGGCGCGCGGTCGACTACGCGCACCGCGTACGCGCCCGTGTCGGACATCTCGACGAGCACGGGCTCGGACACGCCGTACTGGCGGTGCAGGGCGACCGCGCGGGTGCACGCCTCGCCGATGGCCAGCCGTACCTCGTCCAGCAGCTCCTCGCGGACCCCGGCCCGCCGGGCGACCGCCACGCCAACCAGGCGCGCGGTGCGCACGTGCACCGGGGCCGGCGAGAAGGAGAGCTTGACCGTGGCCATCAGACGCCGGTGCCGGCCGGGTCGGTGCCGACCGCCGCGTCGACCGTGGGATGCAGCGGGAAGACCTGGTCGAGCGCGGTGATCCGGAAGATCTTGAGCAGCGGCTCCTTGTCGCAGACCAGGGCGAACGAGCCGCCGGCCGCGCGCAGCCGCTTGAGCGCGCCGACCAGCACGCCCAGCCCGGTGGAGTCGAGGAAGTCCACCCGACCCAGGTCGACCACGACGTGACGGGCCCCACCGTCGATCAGCTCGAGGAGCCGCTCCCGTAGCCGGGGCGCGGTGTAGACGTCCACCTCACCGCCGACTTCGAGCACCGTGTGCTCGCCCACGGTGCGGGTCGCCAGCGACAGCTCCATCGGTCCTCCCTCGCAAGAGCCGTAAACTCTCCTGGGCATCTAACCATCCCCGCCGGAGACCGGCTCTGCTCACCGGCGGAGCCTCCCCTTACCCCGGCCCCCCGCTTTCCATCTCCGAACACCAGTGCGAGAGTGCAGGACGTGACCACCGACGGCCCCAGCTCGGCGCAGCCAGCGCCGCGCCACGACCTGAAGCCGTCGTCCGACCGCTCCGGCCCGACGCACCCGGCGCCGGCCGACCTGCTGGGTCGGCTGCGCGCCCGCGCCGGCGCCGACCCGGTCACCCACGTCGAGCGGGTGCCGGCACGGGCCGGCGAGCCCGCCCCGTGGCCGGACTGGGCACCGGAGGAACTGCGCGCGGCGTTCGCCCGACGCGGCGTGGTCGCGCCCTGGCGGCACCAGGCGGAGGCGGCCACCCTGGCGTACGACGGCCGGCACGTCGTCGTGGCCACGGGCACCGCGTCCGGCAAGTCCCTGGCCTACCAGCTTCCCGCGCTGGCCACCCTGCTCGCCGACCCCCGGGCCACCGTGCTCTACCTGGCGCCGACGAAGGCGCTCGCCGCCGACCAGTTGCGCGCCGTCGCCGCGCTCGAACTGGAGGGGGTACGCCCCGCCTGCTACGACGGGGACACGCCGCGCGCCGAACGGGAGTGGATCCGCAAGCACTCCCGGTTCGTGCTGACCAACCCCGACATGCTGCACCACGGCATCCTGCCCGGGCACGCCCAGTGGTCCGGTTTCCTGCGCCGGCTCACGTACGTGGTGATCGACGAGTGCCACACCTACCGGGGGGTCTTCGGCTCGCACGTCGCGCACGTGCTGCGCCGGCTGCGGCGGCAGTGCGCCCGGTTCCGCAGCACGCCCGTCTTCGTACTGGCCTCGGCCACGTCCGGCGACCCGGCGACGGCGGCGGGCCGGCTCACCGGGGTGCCCGTGACCGCCGTCACCGAGGACACCTCGCCCCGCGGCGGGGTGACGTTCGCGCTCTGGGAGCCGCCGCTGCTGCCACGGGACTCCGCCGCCGACCAGCAGGCGGACCTCACCCAGGTCCGCCGGTCGGCGCTGCGGGAGACGGCCGACCTGCTCGCCGACACGGTCGCCGAGGGGGTACGCACGCTGGCCTTCGTACGCTCCCGGCGCGGCGCCGAGGTGGTCGCGGCGAACGCCCGCCGGTCCCTCGACGAGGCGGTGCCCGGGCTCGGCGACCGGGTGGCCGCCTACCGGGCCGGCTACCTGCGCGAGGAGCGACGCGAACTGGAGCGGGCGCTGCTGCACGGCGACCTGCTCGGGCTGGCCTCGACCAACGCGCTGGAGCTGGGCGTCGACCTGGTCGGCCTCGACGCGGTGCTGATCTGCGGCTACCCGGGCACCCGCGCCTCCCTGTGGCAGCAGGCCGGCCGGGCGGGGCGCTCCGGGCAGGAGGCGCTCGCCGTGCTGGTCGCCCGGGACGACCCGCTCGACACCTATCTCGTGCACCATCCCGAGGCGGTGTTCGGGCGGCCGGTGGAGGCGACCGTGCTCGACCCGGCCAACCCGTACGTGCTGGCACCGCAGCTCGCCTGCGCCGCGGCCGAGGCGCCACTGACCCCCGACGACCTGGCACTCTTCGGCGACGGGGCGAAGGAGGCGGTGGACCAACTGGTGGCGGCGGGGGCGCTGCGGCAGCGGCCGACCGGCTGGTACTGGCGGCACCGGGAGCGGCCGGAGGTGGACCTGCGCGGCGAGGGCGGCGCACCGGTCTGCGTGGTGGAGGCGGCGACCGGGCGACTGCTCGGCACCGTCGACGGCGGCTCGTCGCACTTCCTGCTCCACCCCGGCGCGGTCTACCTGCACCAGGGCGTCTCCTACGTGGTCGACTCGCTCGACCTGGCCGACGGGTGCGCGCTGGTGCACCCCGAGGAGCCGGACTGGTCCACCCACGCCCGCGACGTCACCTCGCTGTCGGTGGTGTCGGTCCGCTCGTACGTGGACGCCGGCCCCGTCGGGCTCTTCCTCGGCGAGGTCGACGTGACCAGCCAGGTGGTGTCGTACCAGCGGCGACGGATCGCCACCGGCGAGGTCATCGACACCCGCCCGCTGGACCTGCCGGCCCGGGAACTGCGTACCGTCGCGGTCTGGTTCACCTTGTCGCCGCAGTCCCTGACGGCCGCCGGCGTGGAGCCCGCCGACGTGCCGGGCGCGCTGCACGCCGCCGAGCACGCCGCGATCGGCCTGCTGCCGCTCACCGCGACCTGCGACCGCTGGGACATCGGCGGACTGTCGACGGCGGCGCACCCGGACACCGAGGCCCCGACGGTCTTCGTCTACGACGGGCACCCGGGTGGGGCGGGCTTCGCCGAGCGCGCGTACGGGACGGCGGCAGCCTGGCTGCGGGCCACCCGCGACGCGATCGCGGAGTGCGGCTGCGAGGCGGGCTGCCCGTCCTGCGTGCAGTCCCCGAAGTGCGGCAACGGCAACAACCCGCTCTCCAAGCCGGACGCCGTCAAGGTGCTGGACGTGGTGCTCACCAACCTGCCCGACGCCGTGCCGGCACCCCGCCAGTCCGACGGCCCCTCCCACTTTCCCATTCCGGGGGAACGCGCCGCTGCGGACGATGCCGCCACCGGCGGCCCCGAGGGCTCGGGCGGCTTCCGCTCCCCGGTGGTGGCGAAACCGCCTGCCGGGGACGCCCCCGTCCCGGGTCGCGGGAAGCAGGCATAGAACCTCTTCCCCCCGGGCATCAAGGGTGTGGGAGCGCTTCCATGCAAGCTCGCGGATCCCCAGCTGCCCTTCCCGCCCGAAGGAGGAGTCGTGGCCGACACCATCGCCGAGACCGTCGACCTGCTCTACACGATCGACCAGGAGAAACTCACCCTCGACCAGCAGATCGCCCTGGGCTCCGCGCTCGCCGGGCTGGCGCAGGCCGAGCGCCTGGAGCAGATCAACGAGCGGCTGCGCAGCATCCACCAGGTCCTCAACGCGTGGGCGCTGAAGGCGACCGTCGACGGCGGGCGCTGAGACCGGTGCACGCGGGCCGACCGTTGCGGCTGCCGGTGCGTGGCTGGCCGGGTTGCGGTGCCGGTGCGTGACTGACCGGGTGCCGGTGCCGGTGCCTGACTGACCGGGTTGCGGTGCCGGTGCGTGACTGACCGGGTTGCGAGTGGCGGAGCCGGGCGGGCTGCGGGTGGGGCCGCGTGACCTGTGGGCGGCAGCGCGGTTGAAGCTGTGCGACACTCCGGCGACCCCTCGAAGGAGAACCCATGCAGCCCGACAACTTGCAGGCCCAGCAGCAGTTCCACATCCGGCAGCGAATCCGGATGATGGTCAACCAGTACGAGGTGCACTCCGTCGCACCGGACGGCTCGGAAGGTGGGCTGCTGGCGTTCGCCCAGCAGAAGCGGCTCGCCTTCAAGGAGCAGGTGACGATCTACACCGACGACTCGAAGCAGCAGCCCCTGCTCGGCTTCAAGGCCCGCCAGCGTCTCGACCTCGGCGCCACGTACGACGTGACCGACCACGCCGGCAGCCCGATCGGCCTGTTCCGCAAGGACTTCGCCCAGTCCCTGCTGCGGTCCACCTGGCACGTCGAGCAGCCCGGCCTGCCGCAGGTCACCGGCCAGGAACGCAGCATGCCGGTGGCCCTGCTCCGCCGGTTCGTCGACTCGCTGTCCTGGCTGCCCTACCACTTCGACTTCGTCGCTGGCGGTCAGCCGGTCTTCTCCGTCATCAAGAAGTGGGGCCTGCGCGACCGGTACATCGTCCAGATCCACCAGCCGCAGGTCGACCGCCGCCTCGTGATCGCGATGGCCATCGCCCTCGACGCACTCCAGGGACGCTGATCCGTCCGGGCCGAGGTGTCGACTTCCGGCACCCGGCCCGGGCACGGCCCGAGCCCGGCATAGCGAGAGGTTATTAGGCTTGCTCGCATGTCAGATCCGATGCCCGACACTCGTTCGGCTCGTCAGTTGGTGCGAGCCTCCGACGACGTGATCGACGGCATCACGCAACAGGTGCAGTCACCGCCAGGCCTGCCAAACCCGAACCGGAACCCGATCACGACAGCGGTATGGGCCTTCCTTTTCACCTGGCCGCCGACCCTCGTCGTGCTTGTGGCCGCGACAGTCGCCGTGCCTTCGCAGACCAACGACGCTGGCGTCGGTACGGCAGCGATCTGGGCGCTGGACATCGCCCTGCTGATCGCGATCGCGGCGTCGGTCAGCACGATCTGGCAGCGCGACCCCAAGCCCGGCCCGGACGGCACGGCACAGCCAATTCAGCGGGTTCTGCTGCGCGTGGCGGCCCAGGCGCTGCTCACCGGCGCCTGCGCCTGGCTGGTGCTGGCGCTGCACGGGCTCGCCACCGGCCAGATCGTCTCGTTGGTGGTCGCGCTCATTGTCGTGCTGAACCTGCTGCCCGTGATCGCCGCCCGGCTGCTGCGCCGGGGTCGCGGGCGCAGCGGGACGCCGCCCACCCGGGCCTGAAACACTCGCCGCCGCGCTACCCGCCCTCGCCGCCGCGCTACCCGCCCTCGGCGCCAGCGATCCGGGCCGCCTCTTCGCGCGCCCGGTTCACGATCGTCTCCGCCTCCCGCCGCGCGGTGTCGACGAGTTCCTCGGACTCACGCCGCGCCGCGTTGCGGTGGTCTTCCCCCTGTTTCTCGGCGAGCCTGAGGATCTGTTCCACCCGGTTGCCGAGACCACTGAGCGTGGGCCGCGTCTGATCCTGCCACCGTTGCTCCGCGGCAGCCGCTCTCTCCGCGGCCGTCATGGAAGTGGTCAACCAGGCGTCCCCGTCAGGGTCGACCAGGTTGTCCCCCGTTGGAGCGGATCCCGCTGTGCCGACCAGGGACAGGCCGACACCGAGCACGGCGACCGCGACGCCGGGCCAGGCGGCGTCCGCGCCGAGGGACGAGCCGACGGCGACGCCGGCACCCAGCCCGAAAAGGATCCCAGCGGTCCTGACCGGCTTTCTCATGGAGCCTCCTCCAGCGGTGCGGTCGGAGCTGAGCTTCCTGTTCCCAGCATGGCGAGCGACGTCCACCCCGAACGACACCCCTCCGCACGAGCCAGCGAGTGAGGTAGGGGCCATCCCGAGGCAGGTGAGAGCCAATTTCCGTGCCGTCTGTGCGACCGTCCCTCCGGTTGGCGGGTTGATCACCAACCCCGCTGGTCGTACGAAGATCGCCCGTCGTGCCGTTGCCGCCCCCTTGGCATCCACGATCAACGAAGCTCGGCTGCCGGGACGGTAAGCCTCCGCTCTGCCCAGCCCGGCGGCCTGGGCCTGATACGCAGCAGGGGTTCAGCCGCGCACCGGGCCGGCACGGGCACTGGCCGTCGCCACCCGCGCCACCCTCGACAGTGGTTTGACGGCAACCTCCACGGTCACCAGGACATCGAGACCGTCGAGCCGACAGGCGAGCAGCCGGCCACCGTTGGCGGCGGCGATGTCGGCCGCCCGCCCGCAGGCGCCCGCCTCGCCCCACAGCCCGCGGCCCGCACCGGCCAGCGCGGCGAAATCCGCCGCCACCCGGGCCTGTTGCCGGGCGACCCGGGCCGCGCCAACGGCGGCACCGAGCGACCCGACCAGGACGAACACCAGCCCCACCGCGAGCAGACAGACGGTCGCCCCACCACGCTCCCCCGCGCTGCCGCCTGAGCCTCGGGCCGACCGGTCTCCGAAGCACCGGCGCCCGCTCACCGTCCACCCGCCGGGGCACCCGGGGCAGGTATGGCAGCTCCCGCGACCCCGGGTTCGAGGGCCGCGACCGCCGTGGCGGTCACGGCGATCCGGGGCAGTCGGGAGCCGAGCGCGCGTACGGGCGCCCGGACGGTGGCGACGACCCGCTGACCGTCGACGATGACGGTCACCTCCGCTCCCGGCGGCGCCGCCCCGCTGGCAGCGGCCGCCCCGTCGGCGCCCCGGGAGGCAGCCAGTGCCGCCTCCCGGGCCGCGTGCAGGCAACCCGCCCTCGTACCGACGGCGTTGACCGCCGACAGCCCGGCGAGCAGGAGCAGCAGGAGCGCCGGCAGGCCGGCCGCCAGTTCGGCGGTGAAGGAACCCCGGTCACGGCCGGCCGGCCGGCGCCCGGTCACTTGAGCGCCCGGTCGATGACGGCGGTCAACGCGGACTGCACGTTGCCGGAGGTCAGCACCTTCAGCAGGATCCCGGCGAAGGCGACCGCGGCGAGGGTGCCGACGGCGTACTCGGCGGTGTTCATTCCGGCGTCCCCGCGCAGGCGGGCGAGCAGTTTGCGCACGTTCCTGTCCTTTCTCGACGATGGTCAGAGCACGTCACCGAGGACGGCGACGATCACCGGCACCAGGCCGGCGAGAATGAAGGCCGGCAGGAAGCAGAGCCCCAACGGCAGGACGATGAGCACGCCGGCGCGGCGGGCGGCCGCCTCCGCGGCCGTGGAGCGGTCGGCGCGGAGGTCGTCGGCGAGCCGGGTCAGCGCGCCGGCCAGCGCGGCTCCGCTGTTCGCGCTGCGAAGCACGGCGGCGGTCAGCCGCTCGGCCCCCGGCACCGCCGCGAGCGGAGCCCACGCCTCCTCGGGGCCACCGCCGAGTCGCAGCAACCGGCCGACCCGGGCGAGCCGGTCGGCGAGCGGCCCGTCGAGCGCCCCGGCCACGGCCAATATCGACCTGTCCACGGGCGCTCCCGCCCGCATGGCCGCCGCCAGCAGGTCGGCGGCGAGCGGAAGATCGGCCGCCTCGCGCAGCCGCCGGTTCCGCACGGCCGGGGGCTCGATCCGACGAAGCAGCCGGTCGAGCAGCAGCGTCGTCGGCACGGCCGCCACCACCCCGGGCCAGCCGCCGACGATGACGGCCACGGCCACGCCGGCCAGACCGGCGGCGACGCGGATGGCGTCCGGCCGCCGCCGAGGCGGGACGTCACCGGTCGGGACGTCACCGGTCGGGTCGTCGTCGGGACCGAGCGGTCGGCGGAGCGAGGCGGCCGGGTGCACGCCGACCGGCGCCCGGCGCAGCGCGCGCAGCCGGCGCAGGGGCCGCCGCCCCGCCGCGAGCATCGCGGCGAGCAGGACCGCCGCCGCCACGAAGCCCACTGCCAGCGCCATCCGGGGCATCAGCTCACCCGTCCCGGCGACGCGCCGAGCCGCTCGGCCCAGAACAGTCCCGCGACCTGGAGCGCGATGGCGACGACCGCGCACGCACCTCCGACGGGGGTGTGCAGCAGCACCGCCACCGGATCGACGCCGATGCCGTAGCCGAGCCCGATACCGCCGAGCGGCAGGGCGGCGAGCAGCAGAGCGGTGGCCCGCGCCCCGGCCGCCTGGGCCTCCGCCGCAGCCAGTCCACGGTCGGTCGAGCGGGCGTCCGCCTCGATCCGCTCCAGCAACTCCGCCAGCGGCGCGCCCGTCTGGTCGGCGAGGCGTACGGCTGCGCGGGCCAGTCGATCCAGGCGTCGTGCCCCGCCCCGCTCGTCGCGGGCCGCCGCGGCGCCGCCCGGGGATCCGCGATCGGTTCCCGCCGGGCCAGGGGTGAGCCGCTCGGCGGCGACCGGTACCGGCAGGCCGGCCCGGAGGTCCGCAGCCAGCCCGCAGAGCTGATCCAGCCGGCGCCGCCGGGCCCGGACGGCGTTCCGGCCGTCCTTGCGTCGAAGCAGCGCGCGAGCGGCCAGCGTGCCGTAGGCGCCGACGGCCACCGCCGCGACCGGACCGGCCAGCAGCAGCCCGGCTCCGGTGCCGGCCGACGCGGCGAGCAACAGGGTGCGCCTGGGGGACGCCGCCAGCGCGTCCGGCCGGAGCCACCCCGGTCGCCGGCCCTCGCCGGGCGGATCGGTCATCGCACCGGGACCGCGCGGCGGGGTGGCCGCCGGGGCGGGTGTTCCGCCGGGTCGCCGGGCGTCCCGCCGACCGGGTGGCCGGAGCCGTCCGGGGTCTCCGCCACCGCGCGGCGTGTCCCGGTGGTCGAGGTGGCGCACGGGTCGGGTCGGGCCCGCGGGTCGTGTCAGCCGAGGACCGCCATCCCCTCCTCGCCCCGGGCCACGGTCGTCTCCGGCCGGCCAGGGCCAGGGCGACCGGTCGGCCACGTCCCGCGACGCCCACCGATTACCGCCGAACGCGTCGGCGCTCGGGTGGTCGTCAAGGCGCAGGTCAAGGTCGGTGGCCGAGGCCTCCGGCTCGCGCCCACTTCCGGGAGCGCCGCTGGCCGGGACGTCCGGGCCTGCCGGCGACTGCCGGAGACGAACCCGAGACTCGTCACGCGGGTCGCGACGACCGACGGCCGGCGGGCGAGGAACACCCTCGCCGGTGCGCGCCGCCGTACCGTCCACCTCCCGACCGGGTGTCTGGCGCAGCTCGGTGACCCAGGCGACGAGCGGGTCCTCCCCGCCGGCACGCGCGCTCCCGCCGACGCCGGCGGCCAGCACGCCCCGCCGCATCCGGCCACCACGCACCGCCCCCGCCACCAGCACCGCCGTCACCAGGACCGAGAGCAGCGCCACCAGCGCGTACGGGGCGGTCACCTCGGGCCCGCCGATCCGGGCCACGGCTCGGTCAGGACCGGCGGAACCGGTACGGCCCGCTCCCGCAGCAGGTCGGCGAGCGCCCGGGCGGCGCGGTCCGGCCCTCGCCCGCGTACCCAGGCGGGAACTGCCGTGACCAGCCGGTCCGGGCCCTCCGGCAGGAGCAGGCAGACCGATTCCAGTACGCGCCCCTCGGTGTTCCGGCGCACCTGGAGCAGTACCTGGAGTGCGGCGGCCACCTGGGCGTGGAGCGCGGGACGGGGCAGCCCGCCGAGCATCCCGAGCGCCTCCAGCCGCGCCGGCACGTCCGACGGAGCGTTGGCGTGCAGGGTGCCGGCTCCGCCGTCGTGGCCGGTGTTCAGGGCAGCGAGCAGGTCGACCACCTCCCCGCCCCGGCACTCGCCGACCACCAGTCGGTCGGGCCGCATCCGCAGGGCCTGCCGCACGAGGTCGGTCAGCCCGACCGCGCCGGAGCCCTCCACGTTGGCCGTCCTCGCCTGCAACCCGACGACGTGCGGGTGCCGGGGATGCAACTCGGCCGCGTCCTCCACCAACACGATCCGTTCGGTGGCGGGAACCAGTCCGAGCAGCGTGTTGAGCAGCGTCGTCTTGCCGGAGCCGGTGCCACCGGTCACCAGGTACGCCAGCCGGGCCGCCACCACGGCGGAGAGCACCGGCGCCACCGGTCGGGGAACCGTCCCCCGGCTCACCAGCTCGTCGAGGGTGAAGGGCCGCTGCCGGAAGGTCCGCAGGGACAGGTAGGGCCCGTCGGTCGCCACCGGCGGCAGCACGGCGTGCAACCGGGTGCCGTCGGGAAGCCGGGCGTCCGCGTACGGGGAACCGTCGTCGAGCCGCCGACCGGCGCTGGCGGCGAGCCGCTGCGCGAGCCGGCGTACGTCGTCCACCGTGCCGATCGGCACCGCGACCTGGTGCAGGCCCCGCCCCCGGTCGACCCAGACCCGGACGCCGTTGACCAGCACGTCGGTGACCTCCGGATCGGCCAGCAACGGGGCGAGCGGACCGGCTCCCACCAGATCGTCGTGCACCTGGTCGGCCATCCGCAGCACGGCGGTGTCGCCGAGGACGGCGGCGGTGGGCTCCGCCCGTACGGCTGACACGATCGCGGCGGCGGTGACCGGCGTCGCCGCGGCGGCCATGCGCTGCCGCACCCGCGCGGCGAGGGTGTCGCCCTCGGACGGCCCGGTCATGCCGCACCCGCCGCCGGCGCGCCGGTCAGTTCGGCGACGATCCGCTGGCAGAGCGCCGCCAGCGGGCCTCGGCCGTGCGCGGCTGGCGCCTCGCCCCGCTCCAACCCGCGAGCCAGCGCCGGTTCCGGGCGCAGCGTGCCGGCCAGCGGCAGCCCGAGCGCCCGGGCCACCTCCGCCGCTCCCAGGCGGCCCGGTGCCGGGCCGCGCACGATCACCGACATCGCGGTGCAGTGCGGGGCGGCGGCGGCCACCACCCGGGCCGCCGCGGCGGTGGCCCGCAGCTCGGCCGGGACCACCACGTAGACCTGGTCCGCCGCCTGCAGCGCCGTCACGGCCGCGTCGTCCAGTTGCCGGGGCAGATCGACCACCACGAGGTCCCGGCCCCGCCGGGCGGCGTCGACGGTCGCCGCCATCGCCTGGGCGGGGAGGGCGAGCAGGTCGCCGCGGTCCCAGGACAGCACCACCAGGTCGCCCCGGCTCGGCAGGGCCCGTACCAGCGCCGGCGCGTCCACCCGGCCGTCGGCGCCGGTCAGCGCCGGCCAGCGCAGCCCTTCCAACTGCTCCCAGCCGAGCACCAGATCGAGCCCGCCGCCGAGCGGGTCGGCGTCGACGAGCAGAGTGCGCAGCCGGGCCCGGGCGCCGGTGACGGCGAGCCCGCCCGCCAGGACGCTCGCCCCGGCGCCGCCCCGCCCGCCCAGGACCGCGACGATCCGGGCGCCGCCACGCTCGGCGCCCTCCGGCCCGCACTCGGCGAACCGGTCGACCAGCCAGGGCTCGGCGGCGGGCAGCGTCGCCACGTGCTCCGCGCCGATCAGTTCGGCGACCTGCCAGCCGGGATCGAGCTCCCCGGACCGCCCGACCAGCACCATCCGTGGCCGCTGCGGCAGCCGCGCCCGCAGGCAGGGCTGGGCCTGGTCGGCGCCGACCAGCACGAGCGGGGCCGGCAGCCAGCGGGTGCGGGCCGCGGCGGGGTCGGCGGCGAGTTCCACCTCGACTCCGCCCGCCGCGGCGAGCCGCAACAGGTCGTCGAGCAGGTCGCCGTCCGAAGTGACGAGCAGCGGCCGGGGCCGGTGCGGCGGGACGGAGGTACGGGGTGGCATCGCGGCCTCCAGCGGTCGGGCTCGGGGTTGCTGACCCGAGACCCTGCTCCGACGCCACCCCGAACGCCGCCCCGTCCCCACAGCCTGTGGACAACCGCGCGCCCTGTGGACAACGCCCGCCGGACGAGTCGATCTGCTATGGCCCGGGTGGACCACCTTCCGCTTCGGCCATGCGGGTACGGGCAACCCGGATCGCCTGGTCGAGACCGTCACCGCCGGGGCGCTTCGCCTGTCCCGGGGACGAGTTGGCCAGCCTCGAATAGCGCCACACCGGGCAGGCGAGGGTCTCGTTTCTGTGCGGTATACGGCGGCCGAGCCAGGTCAACGGAGGCTGCTGGTCTTCACTCGGGCCGCTACGGGTGCTGCCGCGCATCGAGCGCCTGGGGCGGCGCTCACACGCCCTCTTGCCGACGCCAATAAACCTAGCACGCGCTGATAGTCCTCGGAATCGGGTGAAAAAGCGATAACGAGTTCCGGGGCATTCTCGCTAGGTTGACCGAGCCAACAAAAGGGAAGGATCCCAATTCCGTGCATGTTCTGCAGAATCAGCAGACCAGTAAACTTCCCAAGCGCCACGCGGTCGACGATGACGGGCGAGAACGGTCGAGGCTGATCCGACGCGGGCTGATTCCTGAAACGCGTCCTCAGCAGATTCTCGCGTTGGCGACGTTCGTCAACATGCTTGGCAGCGGCGTCTTCATGGTCAGCGCCGCGCTCTACTTCACTCGGGTCGTCGGGCTCCCATTGGCCCAGGTCGGCCTGGGAATGGGCGTCGCGGCTGGCGTCGGCCTTTTCGCTGGCGTGCCAGTGGGGCATCTGGCCGACCGGCGAGGGCCGCGAGGGGTCTACCTGTCGATGCTCGTCGTTCAGGGTGTGGCGATGGCGGCGCTGGTACTGGTTCAGTCGTTCTGGCTGGTCCTGGTGGCGCTGTGCATCGGGGAACTTGCCCGTTCAGCGGGCGGAGCGGCGCGCGGTCCGTTGGTTCGCGGGATCGGCGGTGCGCACCTCACCAGCTACCGCGCATACCTACGCTCGGTCGCCAATCTCGCGGGAAGCTGTGCCGCCGTGGCTGCCGGCTTCGCCGTGCAACTTGACACGCGTCCGGCCTACCTGACCCTGGTGCTGGCCAATGCGCTCAGCTTCGTGGCCAGTGCCGCCATCATCGCCACGCTGCCGCCGCTACCACCCGTGCCCGCGCTGCCGACGGCCAACCGCTGGGAGGTGTTGAAGGACCGAGGGTACGTCGCCATAACCGTGCTCGACGGCATCCTGTCGATCCATCACCAGGTCCTGCTCTTCGCCCTGCCACTCTGGATCATCGGGCACACCAGCGCACCTCGGTGGCTGGTTGGCGCAGCAGCGCTGACAAATACCGCCCTGGTGGTACTGCTCCAGGTCAAGGCCAGCCGAGGGGTCGATGACAGCGCCGCCGCCGGGAAAGCCATACGCCGTTCCGGAGTGGCGTTCTTCATCGGCATGGCCCTGATCGCCGCAGCGGCAGGACTTCCCTCGTGGCTTGCGCTCACCGGCATCGTCGCTGGCATCTTCGTCCACACGATCGGTGAACTCTGGCACACAGCGGGCTCGCTGGAACTGCGATTCAACCTCGCTCCCGCCCATGCCCAGGGGCAGTACATAGGGCTGTTCGGGTTCGGAGCCGGCCTGGCGAACATGGCGGCTCCCACCGTACTGGCGCTGTTCTGCATCACCTGGGGAGTGCCTGGCTGGCTTGTGCTCGGCGGGGTGTTCATCCTGGCAGGCCTCGTGATGCCGTACGTGGTGCGGTGGGCGGAGCGGACCCGCCCCAACGTTGAACAACCCGCCTAGCGGACCTGTCCATCCGTGACGGACGGAAGCGACCTGCGACCCGTGGGGAAGCGCTCCCGCCGGAAAGGGACGTCGGCTTGGCCGTACGAATGCCGTACAGCTGTCAGCCTCGATCGGTCCCGGCGTGCCTGCTTCGCTCCTGGAGGCGCCGCAGCCTGCGGAGGTACTGCCCGGCGTGGGAGCGCTGCGCATCGTCCAGCGCCTGCGCGTCCGGGTCGGCAAACTCTTCGTAGTAGGAGATCTCGGCCGGGTCGTGGTCGTGCTCAATCAGTTCGCCGAGCGCCTGGGCGTCATGCGCCAGCGGCGACCTCCTCGCCGCCTCATCCCGCCAGATGTGCCCACTGATGTCGTCCTCCTGCACGCGGGCGATGGTAGAGCCAACGAGGCTCGGCACCCGCGGCGTACGGCCTCGGGACCTTCGGGACAGATCGGCATCAGGACGGGCGTTGCACTCCGCCTGTTCGTGTAATGCGAAGGACGACCGTGGGAAGGCCTGGCAGTGTGAGCTGGTGCCGGATATCGACCCCAGTGAGGCGGAGTACCTCCGCGAGATAGAGCTCCTTGCCAACGACGTCGTCAATCAGGCACTGGACGAGGGCTGGCTCAGCTTTGATCCCGATCCTGACGATGCGACGCCCTTGCAGCGCGCCGTCAACGCGCTGGGACGCCAACTCCAGGACCACCACTTCGAGCATGACGGCTGCGTCGATCCGGACGCCCCGCTCGTCGGCCTGGCCGGGGCCCTCCTGGTCCGTCCCACGACCATCATGAGCGAGCAGGAGTACATCGACGTCTGCGAACGGCTGGGCGTTGAGGCCCGGCCGCAGGGGTGGGCGTTGTGGCACACCTGGGATCAGAAGGGCCGACGAATCACCATGGTCACCACCAGGATCAGCACCACTGAAGGAATGCTGCTGGTCTGGTCGAAGGGCCGCCACCTGGTCCCGGTCAAACCGCCACGGGCCGCGGTGGCCGCCACCGTCAGGGGCTGGATCGGACCAGCGGTCCGATCCCCCGGATACGTTGCCGAGACGGGAGTGAAGGAAGCGGCCGGCGCTGCCACGCGGTACGGCGTTCGCTGACGATCCGCTGACTCTCGGATGACGCGCTGCCTGCGTAGGTCAACCAACCGGTCCTGCCACTATGAGCTGATGGACCCTGCAAGCCTCGGCCCGTACACATGCGACGACCTCCTGGCCGCCGCCGTGTTGCGGACCATGCGGAGCCACGGCGTTCCCACAGTGGGCTGCGGTGTCGTGCTGCCCGATCATGACCGCTGCGGACCGTCTGAGATACCGGCTACTGACACGTGTCCGGCAAGGCTGCGCAGCGGTGCGACAGCGATTGCCCGAACCACGACGGTGGCGGAGTGCCCTCGCAATCGATGCCCGGACTCCGTCGTATGGCTCTGTCAAGCTCTCGTCATGCCTGAGCGACCGACAGCCCGGTGGCTGCGCTATGTCGAGGAGCAGACCGCCCAACTCCAGGCGGGAACTTTGCAGGAGCCAGAGGAGGCCTGGGCCTTGTCCGACTTCCCAAGGCCGCTTATCACGGCGACAGATGCAGCGTTGTCCGACTTCGAGCGGCGACTGGTGCAGATTGACCCGGAGTCTGATGCCGTCGTCCTCGCTGTGGTGCAGCAAGTCGTCCTCGCTCTCAACGCGGTCAACGAGGATCCGGCGAGCCCCACCTATGACACCGATGGGCGTGAGGATCTCTGCGGGTACATCGACGAGGCACTCACGAGCGCTGGCGTCGACCTACCAGCACTGGCCGCCAGACACGGCCTACAGCCATGGGGGATTACTGATCGGTGGCGTGACTGGTAGCCAACGCGCTGCGGCGGCGGCACTCGTACATCACCTGGCTGGTGACCGACGGGGTGCCGGTCAACGTGGTGCGGCGGGTCGTGGGGCACGAGAAGGCGTCAACGACGCTCAATCGTTATACGCACACCCCGGACGACTACGTCGACCGGGTCCGGCTGACGTTCGCTGACTTTCCGCCCGGCACCCCGCCCGACCGACCTCGGAGAAGTGCTTCCACCTGGTCGGGAGCGCTTCCGGGAAAGGGACGACCCCCGTCGGGGGGAAAGTGACCTGACATAGCGGCGAGTGTGATCAAGTGCCGTACCGCGTGGTCAAAGGCATCGGTCGTGCCGTCGAACATGATCGAGTCGGACCACGCGGTACGGCGTTCGCTGACGATCCGCTGACTTCCGGATGATGCGCTCCGGGCGCCCGAGGACGGCCGGAGGCCGCCCGCAGGGCGGGCCGCGAGCGCGACGACACTGATGTACGGTGCTCAGGCGGATAGGGCCGAGCTGTAAATCCGTCGCGAAAGCTACAGAGGTTCGAATCCTCTACCCGCCACCAGGGAACGGCAAGGCCTCTGACCTGCGGAAACCCTGGTTAGGGGCTTTCGCTGTTTCTTACTGTTGTTGACCTTGGTTGTCCTTGACTGCCCGGTCCATCGGGCACGCAACGGGCACGCCGTTCTCTCGGAGGGCACATGGCTGAGGACCGCGAAATCATCCGGCTCGTGCAGACGCGCGACGACCGCACGCAGGAATACAGCGAGCGAGGCGGAAGCAAGATGGCTGTTTCCGCTGAGATGCCGCCGCGGCCGTCGTCCCCGCCACCGCCTCCGCCGCCCTCTGGTGGTCAGCAAGACGACTAGGGCTAGCGGGTGTTGCCGTCCTCGCTGATCGGTCTCGTGCTATTCCTGGTCCTGCTCGCCCCAGGATTCGTGTACGTGCTGCGGCACGAGAAGCACGTGGCCGGCCGGCCTTTCTCCGCGTTCCGCGAGACCCTGCGGGTCGTCTTCGTCAGCGTCGCTTGCCTCTTACTTACTGGGCTGATCTTCACGTGGATGCGGTGGGTGTGGCCCGAACGGACTCTGAACGTACGGGGGTTGGTGCGGGACCCAGCAGAGTTCGCCCGTGGGCATCACGTCCAACTCGCCTGGTGGTCTCTCGCCTTCATCTCAGCCGCGATCTTCCTGGCGGCCGTTGCTGCGGATCGTCGCGTGGTAGCGGGTGTTCGCTGGCTGGCAGCGCTACCTCCCGTCCGTTGGCTTTCGGGATCAACCAGCACTCAGATCCGTCCCGCCTCGCAGTGGGCCAGGGTGTTCGACCTCTATGAGAAGGACGACCCAGGCCCGGTGCTGGTCGGGCTCCAGCTAGACGACGGGAGCTACCTACGGGGCCGGCTCTGGGTGTTCAACCCTGCCTTTGAAGAGAACGAGGACCGGGAGTTGGTTCTCTCCCAGCCCTTAACCTTGACGACGGCGAAGGGTCGCGAGCATGCCTACCAGTCGCAGTTCGCGATTATCTCGGCTCGTCACATAGTCAGGATGGACGTGGACCACCTACCCAGAGGCTTCCAGTTCGATGGGGGTCCTGCCGGCGAGCTGGAGGCGGAGGCCGCCAAGCCAACTGTCGAGAGCGACGGTTAGACGTGGCGCTTGAGATCCCTTGGGACAAGCTGGAGTGGGGCACTGTACCCGCCGGGGTTGGCTCGATCCTGACCAGCGTGTCTCTGCTAATCGCTGCTTTGGCGTACCGCCATAGTCGGATCGACGCACGGAAGGGGCAGGCCAAGCAGATCGCCGCCTGGCTCGAAGGCCTCGATAGGCGCGGGGCGAAGGTGCGACTAGCTGCGAAGAATGCGAGTGATCTGCCCATCTACCAAGTGACCATCAGGTGTAAGGGCATAGAGGTCATCAAGCCTGAATACCTCGCCGTCATGGCGCCCGACGGTGACTGGGACCTGACTCGTGACTTTATTCATCTCGCCGTGGTGCAGGCGATTAAGAAGGCTGGGCCGGTTCCACACGAAGTCCAGCCATCCATCTCCTTCCGCGATGCTGCGGGCCGTTGCTGGGAGCGCAGGAGCGATGGTCGCCTCAGGAGCCGATGGTCGTGGCTGCACCAACGTCGGTGGAGCAAGGGATTCACGCAGCAGGTGGCTCCGGTGACAGAAGTTGAAGAGGACGATTGAGCGGATCTCCTCGTCGGGCAGTCGTAGACCGTCCAGCCTCCCCGGACGGGGACAAGGTGGAGCGCCCTACCGGACGAACGACCTTGGCCCCGTCCGGGGAGGCTGGTAGCCCTTGTGGTGCCCGGCGAGGTGATCCGCGGCGGCATCTCTGAGGAGGGCCGGGGTTCGGGGCAGAGCCCCGAGGTCTTCAAGGTCTTGTCGTCCCTCAGCGTGGCCGGCCGGCGCGGCCCGCTTGCGGGCCGCCTTGATCCTGAAGAGAGTGTTTCGGCAACGCTGAGACTTGAGCCTGGCCCTCTCCGGGCTGCTCCTGATCAACTCGAACCGGGCGGATCAGCTGCCTGGCCTGGGCCGGCTCTGCTGTTGCCTTACAGCGGTTGACCACCCATGTCAGTGTCAGTTGTGCCGGATCTGTGCCTGTGAATCATGGGCACAGCTGGCTCCGCATTCGTTTGCTAGATCGGCCCGAGCTGCTCGGCGTCGTCGTACTCCTGCGCACGCAACGTCGGCCAGTAGGTGATCTGCGGCCTCGTACGGTCGAGCATCTTGGTCAGGACGTCACCGTGGATGACCCGTACGCGCATCAATCCCTCGCCAGCTCGCGCAACGTTGTCCACAACGTAGAGGTAAAAATTTTGGGGCTCCTGACGGGCCGCCTGAACCTGTCGGTCCTCCAGCGGCACTGAGGCGCTCCGAGCCGACCCGCCGAAGGCCTTCACTTCAATCTGCCGCGGTGGACTACTGACGTCGTACGGAGCGCCGGTGAGATGGACGTCTTCCGGTACCCGACCGTCGCGGCGTTCGAGCTCCATCACGTACTCGATGGCAATACGCTCGATCTCACTATTGCCCATCGCCTAGCCCTCTATGCAATCGACCATCGAGACCGAATACCGTCCCAACACGAAGCGGTCGCCGGGCCGCCGACTGAATGCCGGGTGGCTGAGCATGCCGCGCCTGAGTTCAGCACCAGAGGCTGTGAAGCCGGACCATGACAGCTCGTCGCGCAGCTCGCGAGGGGTCAGCGCGGCACGTCGGCGGGCGAGATGCCGAGCGGCGGCCTGTTCGACCGTTGGCAGTCCTGCGGGTTCAATGACGCGAAGTGCCCCGCGAGCTGCTTGGTGTTCCTCAAGGGCAACCGTCAGCCCTTCCCGCCAGGGCCCGATCGCCTCGCGGAAACGATGCCAGCCCTCACGCCACCGAGCTAGGTCGAGATAGCCCAAGCGGCCGGCTAGTACTACAGCACCAGCAAGCAGTCCGATGGCAGGCACTGGGTAGCTACGGATGGCGCGGACGGCGGCTCCGCCGGCTGCGGCGCCCGTACGAGCAGCCAGCTCCGCGAGCAAGGCAGCATCACCCAACCGCGCTTCGAAACCGGCCACCCGTAACAGGCCGTAGGCCAATCCGACCCAGGTCGCGGCGTCAGTATTGGCGAACCCAAGTCGCGTGAAGACACTGTCGCTGCTGAGGATCACCGCCGGAGCAAGCAACTCAGCGAGCGCAGTGGTCCCGATGTCGTCCGGGTCCCCCCGTAGCCGACGCGGCAACTCCCGGTCGGTACAGAGCATCGTGCGCACGCGTGGGCTGAGGTAGTCGCGAACCGCCAGGTCGACGACCGGGATCGCCGGCATGATTTCGTTCCACAGGACCCCTGATGCCTCCGACACCGGGACGTCACTTGACGCGGCGATTGCCGGCAGGTGCTCGACAAGTTCCTCAGGCACGTGCGCAGAGACATAGATGTTCGACCGGCCGTTTCCCGCCAGCCCGCTGAGGAGTTCCTCGTCGCGGCCCCTGCGGACCGCATTGCAGGCACGCGAAGCCAGGACGTTGGTGTCGGCAATCACAACCAATGCCGGCCATGGCGCTGCTAGAGGACGCAGCGTAGGGCCGACGCGAGAAAGCACCGATGCCTGCAGTGCCTGACTGTGCATCCGTCTAGTCTGCGCGCCGGCCCGGTGGGATTACCAACATGTATCCGCGGCTGGCGCGCCTCCGTGACCTAGGGCGGCCGTCGCCCTCGCAGCTGGGTATGACCCTCGTCGGGGGCACGGCTTCGAGCTATCGGCCGTTCCCAGCCGGTGGCTGCTCACGTCGTCGATCAGGGGCCGGGCGTCATCGACTCACGTTCGCGGTCGGCCCGAATCAACGCTCACGCTGCCTTCTCTTGCTGCCCGCTGCCGGAGGCGTCGCCTACACGCTCTGTGCGTCGCGTACACATATGTCTGACGACGGTTGCACGCTCCGGAGTTTCCTCCGGCGTATCCGGGGCCTGGTTGACGGTCGCTCGGCAGTCTGGGTCTCAGCCCTGCTGAGTCCGTGTCATACAGCCGTCGTACTGTCGACCTCGTGCCCAACGCGTGCCGGTTCTGCGGGACCACGAACCGCCAGATCACCAAAGAGCACGTCTGGCCCGACTGGCTGCGGGAGTACCTGCCCGCGCTAAGGCAGTACGGCCACATCGAACGCTGGAACAGCGCCGGGGGCCGCCAGCAATGGCAACAGCCCGTACTCACCGCGACGGTGCGCGTCTTCTGCGGCGCTTGCAACAACGGATGGATGAGTCAGCTGGAGGACGCAGCGAAGCGAATCGTCGGCCCCATGGTCGTCGGCAACGCCGTGAAACTCGACGCCAACGCTCAGCAGACCGTGGCCAACTGGGTCGCGCTCAAGGGCCTCGTGGCGGCACAAACCAGCAGCGTGGAGCAGCCCATCCCAGAGTCGCACTACCGCCGGGTCTACCACCTAAAAGGGGCGCCACCGAACACGATGCGGGTCTGGATCGGACGGCGACTAAATCTCGCCGACCCGAACTGGCCCCGCAGGGCACAGCTCTTCGGCGCCCACTTCATACCGGTGACGGACAAGCTCCCGGTCTTCCCGGTGCCGCCGGACTTCGAGAGGTACCGCAGCGAGGGCGGCGTGTTCAACGCCACCATCTTTCAGGTCGGGCACTTCTTCGCCTTGGCCCTGCAGCACGATTGGCCTGGACTACGGGCACGCCCCAACCCCGGGTCTGCCGCAGCCGGAGCCTTACGGCCCATCTGGCCAACTGCCCGCACCGTCGAATGGCCGCCACCGCGGCCGGTCGACGATCTTGGCAACCCGCATAAGGTGACACGGTTTCTCCAGATCGCCCCGCCACTCGTCCCCGTCTTCGACCCGTAGCACCCCACAAAGCCGCAAGGCGCGCTCGAGTGCCCATGGTGCCCGGTTCGGCCTGGAAGGCCCGGTCAGCGCGTCGGCCGATTCGGACGGCTGAACACGAAGCCCGCCTGCGCTGACCTCGACTTCGAGGGCCTCCCGCGTACGGGTTCAGTTTCGTGTGGGTCAGCTCGGCGCGGCCAGCGCTGTCTACACCGCACTGGCCGCTATGGCCTTACCCCCTCGCAGTACCGGTCAGTAGTTGCTTGCGTGCGCTCCTGCGTAGAGGGATTCCGCGTCCTGTGCCTCTCGCACAGCCGTCCGGACTGACGGACTCGTCAGGTCAAGGACACGCAGCCTGCCGTCCAGCTCGGCCACCGACTCGATGCGAGAGAAGGCGGCACCCTGGGTCTCGGCAAACGCAGCCAGTCCCTTCAGCTTTGGTAGCGCGTCGCTGAACTGGTGTCCGTGCGGGTCGACGATGCTCGCGCTAATCGATCCGTCGGCCAGCGTGTTGAAGATGATGAAATCTGGCCGCATCAACTTCCATCGGCCGCCGTCCTCGTACGCAATGGCTAAAGAGTCCTGTGAGGAGCGAGGCGGATTCCGATACCAGGCGACGAAGTCATTTCGCTCCTCCTCTTGGTCGAGAACCCTCGTCTCCCATCCTGAGTCGCTCTTGAACGGAAAGTTGCCATCTTGATCGCATAGCAAATGGCGGGTCCGAGTGGGTAGCGGCCGCTCGCTGCCGTCAGCCTCACGAACCTTGGTGTTCTCCATTCGGCTCGTTGGCCTCACCACACCCAAGTCTTGTGGCTCCGTGCTCATCTCTTTGATTTCGCGGTATACGCCCTGGCGCTCGTGAGAGAGCATCTTTATGGAGACACGGTGCTCGTTCAACCATGCCTTAGCGATCTTCTCTGCCTCCGCTTCGAGGTACTCCTTCACTTCCGCAACAAGGCCGAGCGCAGCCACCTGGGCATGGGCGTCCAGGAGGGCATCCTCCTCGCTGTCGTCGTCATCTTCGTTCTCGAACCTGGCCGCTAGTGCTTCAGCGTACGTGCGTGCGATGTCGGGACTAAGAACTCGTGCCGCACGACGGTAGGCGTCCTCAATCACCTCCGCGTCCGCCTCCTCAACGAACTGCTCGAATGTCGTCTTCCCCCTGTTCATATCTGCCAGCAGGGTCCGCCCCTCGACCTCGTACACCGACTTGAATGCTGCGGCGATTTCGTCCGAATACCGGGCGCGAGCAGCGTCCAGCACCTTGTGGAGCTCGCTGTGTGCGAGCTTCCCTGCCTCGGGCAATAGCCCGTCGAATGCAAGCTCCTGCGCCAGTGCGGTGAGCCGCTTGACGGGTTTTGCGCCCTTCCGCGGCAACGATTGCGAGGGCAGTAAGTCGAATCGCTCCCACACCGCTTCCGGCACCATCGGGTTTGGCGTCATCTCCGCTGGGTCAATGAGCACTCGGCGACCGGGCACCGGTTCGGTATCGTCATCGCCATTCATGAGCGCGGAGGCGACAGCGGTCACAGCTTTCGCGTCGAAGAACGGTAGCAGGCAATCAACGCTATTGAGCCGATCATTGCCAGGGATTCGACGAGCCAGCGGGGTGCGCACCATCCGTCCTAGCAGCTGAGTGATATGTGTCCTATCGCGAGCCGGCCGGAACGAGACCATTACCTCCGCCCGGGGGCAATCCCACCCTGTGGAAATAGCATCCTTGGCGATAAGCACGCGCACCCAGGTTGACTCCTGCACGCGCTCGGGGGAGATATACGGCACGTCATGGGATCCGAACCGTTGGGTGCTGTGGTCTCCGAAGACATGCGCCACGGCGTCGAAGCCGAGTTCCGGCCATTCCGCGAAGACGACATCCAGCACCTTTCCAACCTCTTTCGGATCGGGAGTGTTGGGAACCTGGAGCACCATTAGCGGTTTTACGAAGAGCGTCGAATCATCTTGCTCAGTGGAGTACTCCTCCCAGGCCAGGGAGGACTCCCGAATCTTTGCCGTGGCCCTACGGACAAGGACCGTGTCAAAAACCCCCACCTCGTCGGGCACGTCTAGGACGATCACATCCTTCAACAGGCCGGAGTCCTGGACTTTCGCCGTGTCAACGACGACGTTGGGCAGGGTTATGCGATCGCTGGAACCCTTCATTGCCTGATCAAAGCGTTCTACGGTTGCCGAGATGCCGAGGACAATCGGAATTGCAGGGACCGACCCTTGCCCGTTAATTAGGCGTTTGACGATCGTCTGCTTTTCTTCCGTGGCTGCCCTTGCACTCCCCATTCCTCGGTGCGCCTCATCTAGCACCAGATAGAGGGTTAGCCGCGGATCTTCGATGGTGTTCTGGATTGTGTCCCAGATAGTGTGCGAGCGCGAATCTGGGCGGAGGTTGATCAGAGGTTCGCCGTATTTCGCCTCGTCACTGTCAAAGTCGTGTCCACGCACGAGAAGGCTGTTCTTCCCGAGTTTCTGCGTGTTCAGGAAGTAAACCTTGCCGGGCTGTAACTTTTCCCGGCTGAAGGTGTTTTGGACGACCACAAGATCGGAATAGTCGAGGCGATCAGAGGCTTGCCAGAGGCGGAATCTGCTTTGCTCATTGAGTGCAGGGTCGTCCGAGAACCATACGACAACTGCGCCTTCGTCCGCTTCGAAGTTGAAGGTGTCGTCGCCCTGAAACAGCGCCTCGAGAACGGCTGCGGCCATTACTGTTTTGCCCGCCCCCGTCAAGGCGGTCAAGGAGAAGGCAACCCGGTCCTGCTCGCTGGTCCAGTAGGACCGCGCCTTGCGTAGCCGGGCCAGAACATCGCCAACGGCCTCGACTTGGTAGTCCTTCAAGGTGAACTTCATGACGGCCCCTACTCACCGAGGTGGATTCGGAAGTTGGACATGTATGACTCATAGAGACGCACCGGCTCAACGCCTTCAGGTAGGTTCCTGGTGACACTCTGGTACCGCCGGTCGTCGTTGGTCACGATGAAGGCGACGGCCAGCCGCTCGGCCTTGGCGACTGCCTCGCAGAAGAGGCTGGCCCGGTCAAGGTCGAATAGGACGCCGTACGATTCAGTAACGTCCCACCCCGCATCACAGGTCGCATCAATCCGCCGACCCGTCGAGCCAGCCTTCATCCAGAGCAGCGGCGCGATTCGCGTGAAGGCACGATTGTGCGCCACATGAAGCGGAGTCTCGTAGGTCAGGTCGAAGAATTCAACGTTGGCCGGAACGCTGTCCTTGTAAACCGAGCCATCGGGACGCACCCCTGTAACCACAGTAGTAATTCGGGGCCGCGTAACCCATTGGTATACACCTTTGGCCTCCCACTCCGGGTCGCCATCCCGAAGGCCGGCCTTACGTAGAGCCCGAATCTCCTTGGCTCCGACCTCGTTGTTGGTAACGAGTATGCACTGCCGGCTACCGCCATCCTGGGAGTTGAGTCTCACCACAGCCTCAAGGGTGCTGCCGGAGCCTCCAAAGAAGTCGAGGATTATTGCGTTTGGTCCGCAAACCAGACCGATCCAGCGCATGAGGACTTCATGGTCCTTGGGGTTTGGAAAGCGCTTCTCACCCAGCAGGTCCTTCAGCCGAATTCCGGAGGGATTCCGGTCGCGCTCAAAGAAGGAGGATGCCACTTGCTGGACTTGCTCGTCCAAGAAGTCGATTCCCCCCGCGCCGGCGGTCTCATCGGGACCGAACTTGACTCGGCCCTGGTTAACGAGTTCAAGCATCACCTCTTGCGAGTATCGCCAGCCGTTGGGGTGCATCTTCACCGGCTTTTTAGTCACGGGATGCAGGAGGTCGTACTGTAGGTTGGGGCGGGGATTAGGGCTCCGGAGATCCCTATCGCCTCGCATCGGCCGACCGTCGTAACTCAGTGAAGCAAACCGGGTTACAGCGTCTGAAGCTCCCCCGAGGCGTTTAAACTCCTTTAGCCACTCTCTCCAATGCCTGGTTGCCCTCGCATGGTCTCCGCCGCTTTCTTCCCAAATAGACTTGGCCACTTCCAACGCCTCACGAACGCCGGGCTTTTCCTCGCGCCAACGAATGCCTCTAGCCTGTAGCGCTGGCTCGCTTTTTGCATATACGAGCATGTAGTCCGCACCGTTTGAGACGTACCGGGAGTCATTCTTGCGGCCGCCTTGCCAGACGACGTTTGAGATGAAATTTTGCTCGCCGAATATCTGGTCCATTAGCATCCGCAACCGGTGGTGCTCATCATCGCCGATTGCGACGATGATGACGCCGGTCTCGGCGAGAAGGTCGAGCGCCAGGAGGAGTCGCCGCTCCATAAAGGCAAGCCATTTCGAGTGCCGGAACATGTCGTTCGCATCCACGTGCCGGTCGTTGTAAATCCACTCGTCCTGACCGGTATTATAGGGGGGATCGATATATATGCAATCGATCTTCCCTTTATGGGTGTATGTCAGAACTTCCAGCACATGGTAGTTCTCACCGTTGATGACTGTGTGGAAAGGCTGATTGTCGCCTAACTGAATCTTGCCGGTTGAAGTTAGGCCGGGGTAGATCGGGTCACGGAACTCGGCCACCACTACGAGGTCGTCTACGAGCACTGACTGGACTTCCGGCTCCGCAGCGCCAATGAGGGAGAGTTCGGCTACACGCTGCCCATCCACCCGCACAACGCGGTTAACTCGCCATAGCCGCTCGTCCCCGCGCTTTGTGCTTCCGCGCTTCGGCAGTACGCGCACCTTTTCGCCCTTTCGGATCGGGCGCTGCGGAAGTTCGACGCTCTCCGGGCGGTGTCGTTCAAAGTTCAACCCGAAATGCCGGCGGCCGGATAGCGCTTTAAACTCCCGCTCCAAGTCGGCTCCGAGCTGGGGGTTCATGAGCTTGGTCTGTGCGATGAGGTCGGTTAGCTGCGACAACGCCATGGTCTCCTGTTTGGGGGATCGCGCAAGTCTAGTACTCCCACGTCACTTCGACTGTCCGCTGATCTCTTGGCGGAGTAGCTCCGCTGGTGGGATCGGCCGAGAGTGCTGAGGATGACGGTGCCAGGCGGGCTTGTCTAGGGCGTGCCCTGGTGGTGGTTGGGCGGAGACGAAGAGGCTGAAGAGCCGTCGCTGACGCATTCCGAACACGGGAGGGCTTCGCCATCCCGATGCTCCTATGGAGGTCAAGGGGTGAGGGCGGCGAAGTCTGCGCGTAGGGCGGTGTAGACGTCGCGGACGATGTAGCGCTTGAGGCAGCGGAGGATCTCTTGCTTGCTGAGGCCTTCG